>CAYTNI010000006.1:0-24726 GCA_964439115.1 uncultured Saprospiraceae bacterium | reverse complement strand
AAATGATGAACAATGGCTGGGTGGTCTGGTAACCGACCTCTGTTATCACAATGCCCGGAGATACTTCCAGGATATGATGGCAGCTAACATTCAAAACGCCGAATCTGTGAACACTTCCAGCCTGTCTTAGGGCTTTTCAATCTGAAAACACATGAAATACCGAGTACCCGTTAAGCTTATTAAAGTCATTTTCATTGCCATTTCAGGCATCACCGCAATGGCGTTTAGCCCTTCCTTTACCTCAAAGCCGCCCAGACAGCCATTGCTGGGATACAGATCGGTCAAATTGTTGGCCATGGACGGTTTACAATTCAAGGATTTGAACCGAAATGGAAAGCTCGACCCTTATGAAGACTGGCGACTGCCCAATGAGGTGCGTGCAAAAAACCTGCTGAGCCAGATGACGCTGGAACAAAAAGCGGGATTTATGCTGATCAGTTCCACCAGAATGGAAAACGACTGGGTGTTTGAAACGCCGCGCCATACCGGCCCTTTGGGAAGTGGATTCAATGAAGTGGACTTAGTAAGAGATACCAATATGTTCACCAAAAAGCCGCTGCCGCATCCCAATATGTCGGCGGCAGGAACCACCAAGGCCGTTACACAATTTCACGAGCACCATTTTATTCTCAGGGCCAATCCATCAGCCCGGATATTGGCACAATGGGCCAACAATCTTCAGGCCTTATGCGAAAGCGACGGTTTGGGTATTCCGGCCATCATCTGCTCCAATCCCCGCAATCATATTGTGGCAGATGCCTCAGTTGGCCTTACGGTGGGAAGAACGGCATTCTCTCTATGGCCTGGAGAGTTGGGGCTTGCCGCCATGCGCGACCTTAAGCTGACCCGGGAATTTGCAGAAATTGCCCGGCAGGAGTGGCGGGCGGCCGGTATCAGAAAGGGATATATGTACATGGCGGATCTTAGTACTGAGCCGAGATGGCAGCGCACCGAAGGAACCTTTGGTGAGGATGCCCGTCTGGCGGCAGCCATGATTCGCGAAGTGGTACTGGGATTTCAGGGCAAATCGCTGAATCCCGAATCGGTAGCACTTACCACCAAGCATTTTCCTGGTGGTGGCGCCACCGAAGGCGGACAGGACCCCCACTTCGACTGGGGCAAAAGAGAGGTTTTTCCCGGGGGCATGTTCAAAAACAACCTCATCCCTTTCAAGGCCGCCATTAAAGCCGGCACCTCCTCTATAATGCCTTACTACTCCATCCCTGTGGGTACCCCTTATGAAGAAGTGGCCTACGCATACAACAAGGGCATCTTACAGGATTTGTTGCGAAAAGAGCTGGGATTCAGAGGCATCATCAACTCTGATACCGGCCCGATTGACATGATGCCCTGGGGCGTAGAAAACTTAGACATCGTGGAGCGATACAAACGCGCTATCCAGGCGGGAATCAATATTTTTTCCGGTACAGCAGACCCTTCCAAGCTCATAGAAACACTACAAAAATATCCCGAACTCATGCCCCTGGTGGACGACTCGGTTTTTCGCCTGCTGATGGAAAAATTCACCCTGGGCTTATTCGAAAACCCTTACGTGGATGTGGAGCGGGCCGAGAAAGTGATTGGAAACGCCGAATTTCAGAAAAAAGCCGACATCGCACTGCGAAAGTCTATCGTGTTGCTTCGCAATCCGACATCCACCCTGCCGCTAAAATCCGGCACGAAGGTATATTTTGAAACCTGGCTCCAAAAGCCGGGAAGTCCGTCAGGCAACGTATATCAACCTGAAGCTAAGGACAATAGGGTGGAATGGGTAAAAACGCCGGAAGAGGCTGACGTGGTACTCCTGTGGGTCATTCCACGCGGAAAGTCCCTCTTTGCCTCCGATGGCTCCCCGCTGTACTTGTCATTGAGCCAAAACGGGGTGGATACAGATTACGTCAAAGGACTGATGGCCAAAAAATCGGTGGTTCTGGTGGTGAACTACACCAATCCATGGGTGATTGACGAAATTTACAGGGATGGAAACGCGAATGTGGTTGGCATGCTGGCCACTTTCGGCACTACGCAGGACGCCGTCGCAGATGTGGTGACCGGTCGTTTTCCGGTTTCGGGAAAGATGCCTTTTTCTACGCCCGTTTCAGAAGCCGCGGCGCAGCAGCAAAAATCTGATGTGCCTGGATATCTGGAAGGAGCGGGGTATGCCCTCTTCCATTTTGGTGAAGGCCTTCGTTATTCAACCAAATAATTCATTATAAATTTCAAAACCATGAAAATACTTACGCTCGGATTCGCAATTAGCATCCTCTTTATCCAAGGGCTTTGGGGACAAACCTTCCCCGCAGCCAATTCCAGACACATCGCGCTATTTCCCCAACAGAACTCCACCCGGAATGCGCTGGATCTTTCCGGTTACTGGAATTTCCAAAAAGATTCCTTAGAAACCGGAGAGCGGGATCGCTGGTTTGACGGGCTTCCCGACAGCCGTGCCATTGCTGTTCCCGGAAGTTGGAACGAGCAATTTACCGACAGCCGCGACTATCTGGGCATGGCCTGGTACGAAACAACTACCTGGTTTCCCAACTCGTGGAAAGGACAACGCATCTTCTTGCGCGTAGGCTCCGCCAATTACGCAGCAAAGTTGTGGGTGAACGGCAAGCCGCTCGGCATGCATGAGGGCGGACATCTTCCTTTTGCTTTTGAAATCACCTCCATGGTACAATGGGGTGAAAAAAACAGAATTACCATCCAAATTGAGAATATGCTGAAGCCTTCCAGAGTGCCTACCGGAGGCATGACCGGCTCCTTTTTTCAAAGCAACCCCAAAGCCAATTTTGACTTCTTCCCGTATGCGGGGCTCAACAGAGCGGTTTGGGTCTATACCCTGCCCGCCACGGCTTCTATCGAGGATGTGCGCGTAGTAACAGGCTTTTCCGGCTCCACCGGCAAGATAGAGTTTCAGGTTACCAAAACCGGCAAGGTAAATTCGGGCAAGGTGAAGATAAGCGGGCAGGGAAATGTGTACGAGGCGGCCCTGAAATTTGCGGGCGAGACCGCTCTGGCGACGATTGCCATTCCCGATGTGAGGCTTTGGTCACCGGAAGATCCTTTCCTCTACCAGGTACACGTGACACTCGGCGATGGGCAGTCCCCCCTGGATGAATACGAGCTGGAAACCGGAGTGCGCACCATAACGGTCAACGACAAACAGATTTTGCTCAATGGCAAACCCGTTTTCCTCAAGGGATTCGGCAAGCATGAGGATTTTCCGATTTACGGAAGAGGTATTGCACCCCCGGTACTTGTGAAAGACTATAATTTGCTGAAGTGGGTTGGAGCCAACTCCTACCGCACGTCGCACTACCCTTACGATGAAGCCTACATGCGCATGGCCTACCGCGAAGGTATATTGCTCATCAACGAAATTCCCGCTGTAGGCCTGTTTTTTCACGGCGACCCGCAGGAACTCGCTCAGCGGCAGGCGGCTTGCAAGCAGTACCTGGAGGAGTTGATTACCCGCGATAAGAACCACCCATCGGTTATCATGTGGTCGGTGGCCAACGAGCCCTTCCCGGAGAACCTTAAACTCAGTGCCGGAAAGCCCGACCCGGCGCCACCGCACTCCACCGCTATGTTTGAGGAGCTTTTCAAACTGACCAAGCAAATGGATCCAACGCGGCTTGTCACAGTGGTGGGCGTGATGGGTGGCCCTATTGAGTGGCTGGCCTTATCCGATGTGGTGTGCATCAACCGGTACTGGGGGTGGTACACCAACCCGGGCGATATTGCAACAGGCGCGGCTATGCTCAGCCAGGAGCTGGATGACCTTTATGCGGTGCTGAAACGCCCCATTGTCGTCTCTGAATTTGGCGCGGACACCTATCCGGGTATGCACGCCGAACAACCCGAGATGTTCACAGAAGAATACCAGACGGAATTTCTCAAGGCTTATCTCGACGTGGCTGCCACCAAAGATTTTGTGGCAGGGATGCATGTCTGGGCTTTCGCCGATTTCAAAACCGGTCAGGGTACCATTCGCTTTGGGGGAATAAACTACAAAGGCGTGTTCACGAGGGATCGCAAACCCAAGGCTGCGGCCCATTTCCTTCGCAGTCGCTGGAATCCCTAATACCAAAGATTATGAAAAACGTCCTCACTTTCGGAGAAATCATGATGCGGCTTTCACCGCCCGGGCACCGTCGTTTTTCCCAGGCTTCATCCTTTGAAGTAGAATATGGCGGTGCAGAGAGCAACGTGGCGGTATCCCTTTCCCATTTTGGAATAAAAACCGAATTTGTCAGCCGAATTCCGGCCAATGACCTCGGAGATGCCGCACTCATGGAATTACAGCGTCATCAGGTAGGTGTAGAACAAGTGGTGCGCGGCGGGGAAAGGCTAGGCATTTACTTCTTAGAAAGTGGGGCAGTACACCGCAGAGGAAAAGTAGTGTATGACCGCGCATATTCCGGCATGGCATCCTTAGACAAGGGCATGATTGACTGGAATGCCGCGCTGGAAAGTGCAGGATGGTTTCATTGGTCGGGCATCACACCGGCCCTGTCTGCGGGTGCCGCACGGGCATGTCTGGAGGCCTTACAAACCGCAAGCCGGCTGGGTATCCCTATTTCCATGGATCTCAACTACCGCAAAAATCTCTGGCAGTACGGCGTAAAGCCCACTGAAATCATGCCGGAGCTCGCAGGATATTGCACCGTCATGTTGGCCAATGCGGAGGATGTGGAAAAATACTTCGGCATAGTGCCCGATCTTCACCAAAAGGATGTTAGTCGGGAAGAGCTTGCCCAGTCCGTGATGACCAGGCTAAAGTCCGCTTTCCCGAGGCTTCAAACCGTGGCTTCCTGTATGCGCACCACCGTTAATGCTGACCACAATAACCTTTACGGCATGTTATACAATGGCAATCAGTACTTCAAATCACCGGAATATGCCATTACAGACATTGTGGATCGGGTAGGTGGTGGCGATGCCTTCATGGCGGGATTGATTTACGGCTTATTGCAATGGCCAGATGATGCGCAACGCAGTATAGATTTTGCGGCAGCGGCGTCCAGTTTGAAACACACCATACCGGGAGATGCTAATTTAGCCACGCTGGAGGAGGTGGAGGCGTTAATGGCGGGTGAAGGCGCCGGCAGAGTATCGAGATAGTTTAATATTTGCATACATTAGGTGAGATACGGCGGCTTCACGTCGCCGTATTTTTTAAAACCAAAGGCATTATGTCCAAATTCTCACGAATCGAAGTGGTACAAAAGATGACCGGCCCCGGAATGGTACCTTTATTTTACCACGAGGATCCCGATGTGTGTCGGGAAGTGGTGCGTGCCTGTTATGAAGGCGGTGCAAGGGCCATTGAGTTCACCAATAGGGGTGACGGGGCACAGGAAGTATTTGGGATGTTGTGTCGTTTTGCACGCAGGGAGTTGCCTGAGCTGGCGCTTGGAATTGGTTCGATTGCCGATGGAGGCACGGCGGCCATTTTCCTGCAGCAAGGTGCGGATTTTGTCATAAGCCCTGGATTTAGGGAAGACATTGCCCGCACATGTAACCGGCGCAAGGTATTGTGGTCAGCAGGGTGTTTTACCCCTACCGAGATTGGCCATGCCGAAGAATGGGGTTGTGAAATTGTCAAAATATTCCCCGGCGACAGCCTTGGTCCGGCATTTGTCAAAGCGGTAAAGGGGCCGAGTCCGTGGACAAGCCTCATGCCTACCGGCGGCGTCAAACCGGAAGAAGAAAATCTCCGTGCGTGGTTCGATGCCGGCGTCAGTTGTGTTGGGCTAGGCAGCCAGCTCATCTCCGCAGATATTATCTCCCGGGGAGATTATGCTGCGCTGCGCGACCAGGTGCGCAAAGTCATTCAAATCATTGCCGGGCTTAGAAACCATTAACATGAAGTCATACAGCATTGTGCCTTTCCTGGTGTGTATCCTATTGCTTGCACTAAGCGCCTGCGGCCCCAAGGCCACGCAGCGCACGCTGAAGTTATCGCACGGATTAGACACCCAGCATCCGGTGCATTTGGCCATGGTGCGGTTTGGGGAATTGCTTCAATCCTACTCAGCAGGAAAATTAGGGCTGGAAATTTATCCCGGAGAGCAGTTGGGGTCTGAGCGCCAGGCCCTGGAGCTGCTCCAGATTGGCAGTTTAGACATTACCAAAGTTTCGGCGGCCGTGCTTGAAAACTTTGCACCCGACATGCGGGTATTCAACTATCCTTATCTTTTCAGGGATGATGTACATGTGCGCGAAGTGCTCTTTGGTGAAGTGGGTAAGGATTTGCTCACCGGCATGGATGCCTACCGCATACGCGGACTGACGTACTTTGATGCCGGAAAGCGAAGTTTTTACACCACCAAAAGACCTGTAAAAAGCCCGGATGATCTCCGGGGGCTGAAAATCAGGGTTCAGGAAAGCCCCACCGCCATGCAGCTCGTGCGCGATGTGGGTGCTTCTCCCACTCCTGTTTCCTGGGGAGAGTTATATACCGCCTTGCAGCAAGGCGTAGTGGACGGGGCTGAGAACAATCTCTCCAGCTTTTTCCTGTCCCGGCATTATGAAGTGTGCAAAAACCTGTGCATCAATGAGCACACCATCATTCCGGATGTATTGCTGGTAGGTACAGTCACCTGGAATCGCCTTTCTCCGCAGGAACGAGAGTGGGTGCAGGTGGCGGCTGATTCTGCCGCAATTTATCAGCGGGAACTCTGGAAAGCCTCTGAAAACAGGGCGCTTGAAGCCATTCAAAAAGCCGGCGTCCGGATTGAATATCCTGATAAAGCGGCATTTGCGGAAAAAACGCTGGCAGGCAAGGCGGCCGCACCGGAGCGGGTAAAACAATTAATTCAGCAAATTCAACAAGTAGGCGATGAATAGACTCAAGGTACAACTCGACCGATGGTTGGGGCATTTTCTCGTAGCGCTGTTGGCCATAATGACGTTCAATGTGGTCTGGCAGGTTCTTTCCCGATACTTGCTAAAGTCTCCCAGTTCCTTTACGGATGAGCTGGCGCGATACCTTTTAATCTGGCTGGGCATGTTTGGGTCAGCGTATGCCGCCGGACAGGGACAGCACCTTTCCATTGATTTGCTCGTACAGTATATTGGCCCCAGGGCTCGTATTCGGATTAGCAAGGTCGTTTCCCTATTTATTTTGCTATTCGCCGCGCTGGTAATTGTATTTGGCGGTGCACGACTGGTGTATCTTACCTTCATACTCAAACAAACCTCTGCCGCGCTTCAGGTGCCGCTTGGGGTAGTCTATTTATCCATACCCATTTCAGGGCTCCTGATTTGCATCTACCAGTGGATGGATCTGCAGAGCCATAATTATTCGCATCACGTCATCTCCAAAAACACAAATTGACCATGGACTGGCTGGAAATCATCATATTGTGTCTAAGCTTTTTAAGCTTTCTGGCGCTGGGCATCCCGGTAGCATGGAGTATTGGCCTGGCAGCCACTGCCACGATGCTATTGAGCATTCCTGCCACGCCTGCATTCACCACCGTTGCCCAGCGGATGACCACAGGACTGGACAGCTTTTCGCTCCTGGCGATACCGTTTTTTATTCTGGCAGGTAATCTGATGAACCAGGGAGGTATTGCACGCCGGTTGGTTGATTTCGCCAGATCCATCATGGGGGCGCTACCCGGAGGCCTGGCCCATGTCAACATCATTGCGGCTATGCTTTTTGGGGCTATTTCAGGGTCGGCGGTGGCGGCCGCGTCTGCGATTGGCGGCATTTTGACCAAAAGGATGGAAGATGAAGGATATTCGCGTGAATTTTCCGCCGCGGTGAATGTGACTGCATCCACTACCGGGCTAATCATTCCCCCAAGTAATATCCTCATCGTTTACTCGTTAGCGAGCGGTGGTGTATCCATTGCGGCGCTGTTTCTGGCGGGGTACATCCCTGGGATTCTGGTAGGGGTTACGCTGATGGTGACATCAGCCATTTGGGCCAGGCGCCACAATTTTCCCAAAGGGGAAAGCAGCTCGCTGCGCGTCATCTTGCGCAGTGGATGGAATGCCCTGCCAAGTCTCCTGTTGCTGGTGGTAGTCATGGGCGGCATTGTCAGTGGTATTTTTACGGCCACGGAGGCCTCCGCCATTGCCGTAGTTTATACGTTGGTGCTCGGCTTTTTGTATCGGGAGGTGAAATGGAGCCATCTGCATGGCGTGTTGCTGCAAACTGCGGGTACTACTGCGATTGTGCTGCTGTTGATTGGCTGCTCTATGAGCATGTCGTGGATAATGGCCTATGAGAATATACCGCAAAGCGTTACAGCGGCGCTGCTCTCTGTAAGTGACCATAAAATTGTGATTTTACTGCTGATCAACCTCATTTTGTTGTTTGTGGGATTTTTCATGGATATGACACCTGCAGTGCTGATTTTCACCCCCATTTTTCTGCCTGTGGTTAATCAATTGGGTATGGATCCGGTACATTTTGGCATTATGATGGTATTGAATTTGTGTATTGGGCTTTGTACCCCGCCTGTGGGGTCCGTGTTGTTTGTTGGTGTGGACGTGGCGAATGTCAATATTCAGAAAGTCATCAAACCGCTCATTCCATTGTTTGTGGCGATGATTGTGGCGTTGCTTGTGATTACCTACATCCCTGAAATCACCCTTTGGCTTCCTCAAACGCTGGGATACTGAGCAAGAAATGCCATTATTTGAGCAAAAGCAGCAGAAAACCGTAAAAATGTCCGCCTGCCTGTTATTTTTGCATTGGTGTTATGCTCAACCACCTCGCAGGCATGAGGAACATATTCATAGCCGCTACCGGCCAACACGTTGGGAAAACTACTACCACCCTTGGATTGGTGGCTAATTTCCGTCAGCGCGGTTTTAACACCGGCTACTGCAAGCCTATGGGCCAAAAGTACGTGGAAACCTCGCCCGGCGAAGTGGCAGATAAAGATGCTGTGTTGTTTGCCGAAACCCTCGGCTTCGAGATGATTCCCCGCATTCACAGTCCAGTCATCATCCTGCCCGGCCTGACCCGCCGCTATATCACCGAACCTTCCGCCTTTGATTTCCGCAGCCGGATCCAATATGCCGCCAATCATCTAGAGGCTCACTGTGACCTAGTGGTGTATGAAGGAACAGGACATCCCGGGGTTGGAAGCGTGGTGGATCTTTCAAACGCCCAGGTGGCAAAAATGCTGGGCGCCGGCGTGCTGATGATTGTGGAGGGCGGCATCGGTTCCACCATAGACCAGATGAACATGAGCCTGGCACTGTTTCGCGAGGAAGGTGTCCCCATTCTCGGCGTGCT
The DNA here is from genome assembly GCA_964439115.1 of uncultured Saprospiraceae bacterium. Taxonomy (GTDB): domain Bacteria; phylum Bacteroidota; class Bacteroidia; order Chitinophagales; family Saprospiraceae; genus UBA2329. The sequence goes on along the minus strand of CAYTNI010000006.1, from coordinate 15,461 downwards.
GGTGAATAAAGTACGTCAGGATAAATTTGAAGACATCAAATTTCATCTCGATAAGCGATTCCGGGAAATGGGTATCCCACTGCTCGGGGTCCTCCCTTACGATCCTACCCTCTCCTTCCCCATCATGGAGACCATCAACCAGGCAGTAGAAGGCAAAGTGGTACTCAATGAGCATCGCCTCAACAACAAAGTGGAAGATATCATCGCCGGCTCCCTCATTGATGCAGAAGCCTTTAATACCTTTCAAAACTTATTGCTGGTGGTCAGCTACCGCCGCCTGGATGAAGCCATGCACAAAATACAGGCCATTTCAGAAAATCTTAAACTCGAGCGCCCTTTGCTTTCAGGGGTAATCGTTACAGGCGATGGCCGGCATGCGCATTGGTACGAAAGTGCCGAATTGAGAAATCCCTACTTCATAGCCAATGAAATACCCATAGTTACTACCACCCTCGATACTTATGGGTCGGTGGTGAAAGTAAGTCGCATTGAAGTGAAAATCAACAACCGCACGCCCTGGAAGGTGGACCGCGCCATCGAACTCATCAACGCACACGTGGACGTGGACGACCTTATCGGACGACTCGATCTGCGCAAACCCTGAGATTCATCCGGCTATGGAACTACACAACGCATCTGATTTAATCCGCCGGGATACTTTCCGCATCCGCAGCTATGAAATTGACCCCTGGAAATGTGCTACGCCCACCGCGCTGGTGCGGCTGATGCAGGAGGCCTCCATGCGCCACGTCATTGACCTGAAACTCTCCGTTTGGGATCTGGAACCTCAAGGTCTTTCCTGGGTGCTCATCCGGCAGCGCTTTCAAATTCACCTGCCGCCCTTGCTCGGGGATTCCATCGAGGTGCTCACCCATCCCTCCGGATTTGAACGCGTATTTACCCATCGCGATTTCAGGATGTTCGATAGCCACGGACAGGAAATAGCCAATGCCTCCACCACCTGGCTCCTGCTCAATACCGCCAACCGACGAATGACCCGCATCCCACCCTTTCTGCTCGACTACAATGACAAACTTCCCCCAGCGTCCGGATTTTTGCCGCGGACACCCGAAGAAATGCCTCCATGGAGCAGCACAAACTACTCGAGGGAATTTACCGTGGGATGGTATGACCTCGATTTCAATTTCCATCTGACCAATACCCTCTATGTCGCATGGCTGCTGGAAACCAACGATCCCTCCTTCCTTCGGGATGCCCAACTCCAGGAAATGAAATTGTGGTACCTCGCAGAAGGCCTGCCCGGTGATCAACTCCGGGCCGAAACCCAGATTATGGATGACCAAAATCGCCTGCATCGCCTGGTACGACCTTCCGATGGCAAGGTGCTGGCTTTTGGTGCCACTACCTGGAAACAAAAAAGCCCTTGAAACCTGCAATGATCAGGCCTCAAGAGCTTAGACTAAATGAAAACACTGCACCAAAAACGCTATTTGATTGCTTTTGTTGAGAAAAATAAGTGCGTTAAGTGTTAAGTTTGTTCCAAAACAGGCATCCGAACAGTAAATGGTCTTTGCAAAGACAAAACTGACCGGAGTTTATGGGGACTTTTGCTCCTGGTCTCTCCCTGAGCATAACTTCCCATACACGCCGATATATAGCGACTGAAAAAACCAGGGCTGTTTTAATGAAGAATATGATGCGTTGGATTTCCCTTGCGATGTGTCTTTTGTTCAGTGCTTTTGCCGTATTGCAATGGAATGACCCCGACCCTTTTCGCTGGGTGGTCATATATGGTCTTACGGCTTTGCTGTGGTTGTGGCGATGGTGGGTAATTCCTCCCCGCTGGATAACAATTCCCATTTTCTTAGGTATCTTAATATGGTGGGCATCTTTAATTCCTTCCGTAATTCATTGGATCAACTTAGGCGCACCCTCCCTGATGGGCAGTATGAAAGCGGAAAGCCCACACATTGAACTGGTGAGGGAATGGGGTGGCCTGCTAATTACGCTGGTAGCCATTCTGCCTTTGTTATCCTTAAAAGGACGAGTTCATCGCAAGGCATTTGACCAAAATCATGCTAAAAACCATCGAAAATGAACGGAATTTCCCTGTTTTTTCGCAAAATCCTGCAAGAAGATGCAAATTTCCAGCGCTTTTTCTTGTTAGTACTTTAGCCATTCCGAATTGGCAAGAACCTGCATGTAAATTTGTGGCATGAAGAAAATTTGCACTACCCTCGCATTGATTTTGGGGCTGTATGGTTTGATGTCCGCGCAGTTAGTAACCATTAAGGACAAGGAAACGGGAAAGCCTATCGAATCAGTCACCCTGATGAGTTTCAGCCCGAGGGCTTTTGCCACTGCGAATGCTGAAGGTCAGGCCGATGTGTCGGGATTTAAAAATGCTGAAAAAATTGAAATCAGCAGTCTGGGATACACCACCCAAACCCTGAGCTTTGGAGCGCTGGAGCGAATGTCTTTCGTGGTATTCCTCATGCCGGGTATTGCCCGATTTGATGAAATAGTGGTTTCTGCGACGCGCTGGAGTCAGTTTTCCCGAAGCGTCCCCTCCCGGATTGCCAAAATATCTCCGGCGGATGTTGCCCTGCTGAATCCGCAAACTGCTGCCGACCTCCTGGGGGCCTCAGGGGAAGTATTCATCCAGAAAAGTCAGCAAGGTGGAGGTAGCCCTATGATCAGAGGTTTTGCTACCAACCGTCTGCTTTACGCCGTGGATGGCGTGCGAATGAATTCCGCCATATTTCGAGCCGGCAATATCCAGAACGTCATTTCACTTGACCCCCTTGCCATGGAAAGCACTGAAGTGTTCTTTGGCCCCGGATCCATCATCTACGGTAGCGATGCCATCGGCGGAGTCATGAGCTTCCAAACCCTCACCCCACAACTTGCCCTGGACAACCACACGCTGACACAGGTGCAATCCCTCAGCCGCTTTGCCTCTGCCAACAAGGAATGGACACATCACTTCAACACCCGGCTTGGATGGAAAAAATGGGCTTCCGTCACCAGCCTCACCTATTCCGATTTTGGCAATTTGCGCATGGGCCGAAAAGGCCCCGACGAATACCTGAAAACATTCTATGTGCAACGCATTGACAACACCGATAGGGTCTTCGAAAATCCTGAACCACGGGTACAGAACCCCAGCGGATACGACCAGATCAATGTGATGCAAAAAATTCGCTTCCGCCCAAATAACCACTGGGATTTTCAATATGGTTTTCACTATGCTGAAACCTCCGACTATGCCCGCTACGACCGGCTGATTGAGCAACAATCCAGCGGCTTGCCGGTGGCGGCAGTCTGGAATTATGGTCCTCAAATCTGGATGATGAACCATCTTTCGGTTACCCGACAAGGTCCGGGCAAATTGTGGGACCAGTTCACACTTCGGCTTGCACAGCAATACTTTGAGGAAAGTAGAACCGACCGCCGCTTCAACCAGCATCGCCTGCGCACCCAACTGGAGGAAGTCCAGGCATTATCGGCTAATCTGGATATGGAAAAAGTGTTTAAACAGCACCGATTCTATTATGGCTTAGAATATATCCTTAACGAGGTAGGTTCCTTCGGAAGCGCAAAAGACATTCGGGACGGGACGCCCATTCCGGTACCTGACCGGTATCCTGCGTCCCGGTGGAATACTGTCGCAGGTTATTTGAATTACCAGTATGTGGCGACAGACAAGTTCATCCTGCAGGCAGGGGCGAGGTTCAGCAGCTTTGGCATCCATTCCGACTTTTCCAGGCATCTGGAGTTTTTTCCGTTTGATTTCACCCGTTCTGATATCCGAAATGCAGCTACCACGGGCGGTCTGGGCATGGTTTTCCACCCCAACAAGGCAATCAAAATCAGTCTGAATGGAAGTACAGGCTTCCGGGCACCCAACGTAGATGACATTGGTAAGATTTTTGACTTTGGAACCGGGGAAGTGATTGTACCCAATACTTCGCTGCGTGCCGAATACGCGTGGAATGGCGAACTCGCCATTTCCGGCGTAGTAGGAGAAATCCTAAACTTTGACGCCGCCGGCTTTTATACCCATTTGAATGATGCCATGGTGCGCAGGCCATTTCAGGTGGGCGGGCGCGACAGCATTTTGTACAACGGACAGCTTAGCAGAGTTTTTGCCATTCAAAATGCAGCATTCGGTACGGTGTATGGCTTTCATATCGGACTTGAACTTGCGCTCCCTTCGGGGCTTAGCCTGGCATCGCGTTTCAATTATCAAAAAGGAAGAGAAGAAATGGACGGTGGCGAGGTTAGTCCTTCCCGGCACGCCGCACCCGCCTTCGGCGATTTGAGATTGTCATACCGGCGGCAAAACCTAACCTTGCAAGGATATGCCCTGTACTCTGCCGCGGTTTCTTTCGATAATCTCAATACGGAGGAAAAAGGAAAGCCTGCCATTTATGCCAGAGATCTGAACGGCAATCCGTATTCGCCGGGGTGGTGGACCCTCAATTACAAGGCCATGTATCAGATACATCCCAACTTCCAGCTGAGCGGAGGCATTGAAAATATTTTAGACAGGCGCTACCGGCCTTACAGCTCGGGATTGGTGGCCCCCGGAAGGAATTTTATACTCTCCCTGAGAACCAGCTTCTAATCAGCTCAATGCGCTGAGCGTTCATCCCTAAATGACATGTCGTAATCCTTCTCAAATACTACCACCAAAGGTAAAATCAACCCTGGTTTTATAGAAACTAACCTCATGTAATTCCCCTGGAGATATCGTGCGCGACTACGGAGTCATACACCCATACCCGGCTCTTGCTAATCCGTTCAAGGCCCATTCCAAAAATCCCTGCAGTTGATTTCCTGCGTTCTGACATTCTTTTTCAAAAAAAATTATCAATAATTTTTAATAGTTAAACAAGTTAACTATTTTTGTTAGATAGTTAACCTAATTAGCTATTTAATATTTCTTTTTTCACCCGTAAACCTTATAAATATGAAATCCGGTCCCTTCGATTTAATCCGGCGAAACCTGTTGTTCTTGCTGATTCTGACAGGCATCAGCACCCAGGTCATGGCCCAAACCAGGAACATTAATGGTAAAGTGATGCTGAGCAACAATGAGCCTGCCATTGGCGCTACCATCAAGGAAAAAGGCGGCTCTGCCGGTACGGTTGCCGATTACGATGGTGCGTTTTCCATAGAGGTAAAGGATGGCGCCACATTGGTCATTTCCTATGTGGGCACCTTGGATCAGGAGATTTCTACCGCCGGTAAGTCCATGATCGAAGTCGTCATGCAGTCTGATGCCACGCTATTGTCGGATGTGGTAGTTACTGCAAGTCGCAACGCCATCAAGCGCCTTGTAGCGCCTGCCTCCATCGAAGTGCTTTCTGCAAAGCAATTGCAGGCGGCCAAACCGGAATCATTTAACGAAGCGGTACAAAACATACCGGGTGTATTCTCCAATACCTCCCAGGGTCGCCGGGGAAGCGTGGTTATCCGCGGTTTTCCGGATGGCTCCCCTACCGGCGGTCTCATTTACACCGGTATCTTGCTGGACGGTATTCCTACATTGGGTACACCGGGAAAATTGCCGGAAAACGGATTTGGATTTGATAGCAACATAGAGCGTGTAGAAGTGGTGAAAGGCTCGGCAGCCACCCTTTACGGCCGTGCTGCCGCTGCCGGTGTCATCAACATGATTACCAAAACGGGGGGTGAAAAACTCGGCGGCTCCGTCCGAATCACCAACTACAACGATATCCTCGACAAAGGGGGCTTTAACTACCGTGCGGATATTAACCTGAATGGTCCTATCAGCAAAAATCTCCGTTTCAATATTGGTGGCTGGCTGCTGGATGATAGCGGCTACCGGAATACCGGCTACAACGACCACGGCGGGCAGTTGCGCGCCAACCTGGATTATCTGCTGGCCAATGGCAAGGGTAAAATCCGCGCTTACGGGATGTACACCAATTTTAACTTCCAAAACCTGACCGACGTTGCACTCAACGCCTCCACGTTGACGCTGGCTGATGGCTGGAAAAACACGGATACCTACAATGCACCGAATTCCGGAGATATCAATTTTGCCATCGTTGGTCGTACTAAGGCCGGACAAAACAACCAGCCGGTGCGCGGAGATGACGGGCAACAGATTGTCCGCAATTTTGGTCAGGCGCTGGATGACGGCTCTTACGGCCGCGGTGCCCACTACGGCCTGAAATTCAATTTCGACCTCGGCAACGGCTTCGGTATTGAAAATCACCTTCGCTACCAGCGCATGGAGTCAGGGGTGAAATACGGCTTTGCTCTGCCTGCTTTCTACAACGCCGCCAACGTCTCCCGCCTCTTGCTTGACGGCGACGCCCTCGATACCGACCTGATCAACGAACTAAGGCTAAGTAAGACCATATCCGGTGACAATGCCACCCACAATCTCTCTGCCGGAGCATACCTTTCCACCATTCACCTGTTGCCTACCACTTACAGCTATCTGTACGGCAGCACTACCGACCCTAATGACCTTCGGTTCCGCAATGCCTTTGTGCCCAATTTGCCGGCGCCGACAACCGGTAGCATTACGCGTCGCGGCGACTACACCGAAAATGTGACCGCCTTCTTCCTGGGTGACGAGGCAAAAATCGGCGATAAGTTTAACCTCCTACTGGGATTCCGATACGATATCCTCAACCTCGATATGACGGAAACCAAGGTGCCTTTCGATACTACACTCGCACGTGTAGAAGAATTTGCCGACTGGTCGGGAACCATAGGCGCCAACTATCAGTTTTCGGAGTATTCCGCCATCTATGGCAACATCAACCGGGCCTTCCGAATGCCCGACTATTCGGCCTTTACTTCCCTGGAACCCGGTGCGCCCGGCAAATTCCTCCGCGCTCCGGATGGTATTACCGAAAATGAAATTATCCTCAACACCGAACTCGGCTACCGGAGTAGTTTTGGCGATTTTGGGGTGGATGTGGCCGGCTTTTTCACCAATATAGACAATCGCCTCGCCTCCATTTTTGAAGATGGCATCCTGGTTTCCAAACCCCTCGGAAGCAATCGCATTACCGGCGGTGAACTGACGCTTACCTATATGCCTTCCTTCATCGAAGGGCTGACACTGCGCGGTTCTGTCACTTATCAGAATGCCATATTTACGGATTTCAATATTCCGGTATCTAAATCCAACACAGGTGTGCCGCTGGTCAACCCCAACGGTAACCTCTACGGCAACACGCTGGTCAAAATTTCGGATAACAACTATCTCATTGACCTGAAGGACAGGAAACTGCCCGGCGTGCCCGACTTTATCCTCAACCTCGCCCTGAACTACGAGCACAAGTATTTCGGCTTCGATGCATCTTTTAACGGTAACTACGGCCGTTATCTCGACGCTACCAACATCATAGAGCTTGGCGCACTGGAGATACTGAATGCCGGCGTGTATGCAAAAATCGGCAAGGATAGCGGCAACCAAATCCGCATCGGTGCCCAGGGCCGCAACCTCTTCAATTCAGAAGGTGTACAGGGTATCGCAGGCACAGCCGATAACGACACCGTACTGCGCACCAAGCAGGGCAATGACTCGCTGAACGGCCTGCTGGCACACGGCTATTTGCAATTGCCGCGCCGCCTTATGTTTTATGCTTCATTCCAATTCTAAGTTCATATTTCTTACGCGACCCCTCTGGTGGTTTTTAATCACCATGGGGGTCGCGTTTCATTTTTAGTCAAATTATGTCCCAATTACCACTTGATGGATTGCGGGTGTTGGAATTCACCCATGCGGTGATGGGGCCCACCACGGGACTCCTGCTGGCCGATATGGGCGCGGAAGTAATTCATATCGAACCGGTGGAGGGCGATCACACCCGGCGGCTGAAAGGATTCGGCACCGGCTACTTCCCTTTTTACAATCGCAACAAAAAGAGCCTCGCCATTGACCTCAAATCTGAGGAGGGCCGCCAAATTATATACCAACTCACCGAAAAAGCCGACGTAGCTGTAGAGAACTTTGGCCCCGGCACCATGGAGCGACTTGGCCTCGGTTATGAAAAACTTTCCGGTCTCAACGACCGATTAATTTACTGCGCGCTCAAGGGGTTTATGCCCGGCCCCTATGAAAAACGCCATGCCATGGATGAAGTCGTGCAAATGATGGGCGGCCTTGCTTATATGACCGGGCGTTCGGGCGACCCATTGCGCGCAGGAACCTCCGTAATTGACATTACCGGTGGCATGTTCGGGCTCATCGGCATTCTCATGGCGCTCTATGAACGGGAGCGCACCCAAAAGGGCAAATTTGTGCAGGCTGCCCTTTTTGAAACCACCGCGTTCCTCATGGGGCAACACCTCGCCTATGGCGCGATCAGCAAAGTGCCCGTGCCGCCCATGCCGGAGCGCGTCAGCGCCTGGAGCATCTATCAGATTTTTCGAAGCGCGGAAGATGCCCAGATATTTATCGGAATCATCAGCGAAAAGCACTGGGAGCGATTTTGCACTATTTTCGAACGCCGGGATTGGCTCCAAGACCCCCGTCTGGCTACCAACAGCAGCCGTATTGATGAGCGAGACTGGTTTCTGCCCACAGTGGAGCAGCACCTCAGCCAATTCCTGCTGCGCGAGATTATTGGTCGTTGCGAAGCGGCAGACATTCCCTTCGCCCCCATCGCCCGGCCAGAGGATTTGTGGGAAGACCCCCAACTCAACCGGGGAGGGAGTCTGCTTTCCACCACACTTCCCGACGGCACCACCACCAAATTGCCCAAAACACCGGTACAATACGGCGATGCGCAGGTCGGTCTGCGCACTGACCCTCCGCAAATTGGCCAGGACACCCTGCAAATACTTCAGACCCTCGGCTATACTGCCGGGCAAATCCAGGAGCTCCGGCAAAACAATATCATCGCCACTGCTCAATCTTAAATCCATTCTATCATGTCTGATCTGCTTGTCAAAAATATTCGCATTGCAAGGCCAAACCAAAACGAGACTCCAACAGTTGACATTCGCATCCAGGACGGTAAGTTCCATGCCATCGAACCTTCCTTAGTTCCCCTACCCGGTGAATCCGTACTGGACGGAAAGGGCCGCCTCGCCTTCCCCGGCCTGGTAGATGCTCACATGCACACCGGAATTTATAATCCTCTGGAACTCGATGCAGTCAGTGAAAGCCATGCAGCGGCTATGGGTGGTGTAACCAGCAGCCTCAACTACATCCGCACCGGCAAGTACTACCTCAACAAAACCGGTCCTTACCGGGAATTTTTTCCGGAGGTGTTGGCTATCTCCGACGGGCGTTTTCATGTGGATTATGGCTATCACCTCGCCCCTATCAACTACAGTCACATTGATGAAATAGAATATCTGGTGGAACACCACGGCGTTACTTCCTTCAAGATTTTCATGTTTTACGGAAATTATGGCTTGCACGGTTCCAGCAACAACCAGCACGAATTTCTCATGACCCCGGAAGGTGAGATTTACGACTACGCCCATTTCGAGTTCATCATGCGCGGCGTACAGCGAGCCATTGCCCGGTTCCCGGAAAAGCGGGAACACATCAGCCTCAGTATGCACTGCGAAACCGCAGAAATCATGCGCGCTTATACGCAAATCGTACAAAAAGAGGGCAAACTCAGCGGATTGCCCGCCTACAGTGCCGCGCGGCCACCCCACAGCGAAGGACTGGCCATCTTCATCGCTTCCTATTTAGCCAACGAAACCGAATGCCCTAACATCAATTTGCTGCACCTCACCTCCAAAAAGGCCGTAGATGCCGCCATGATGATGCAGGCCGTATTCCCACATATACAATTCCGCAGGGAGGTAACCATCGCCCACCTCGTACTCGACTACGATTGCGCCTGCGGATTGCACGCCAAGGTAAACCCGCCTATCCGAAGCAGACAGGATGTAGAATACCTTTGGGAACATGTGCTGGCGGGCAATATTGACTGGGTTTGCAGCGACCATGCCTGCTGCAAGGCAGAATTCAAGACAGATGCCCACGAAAAAGACAATGTCTGGCTCGCCAAAAGCGGCTTTGGCGGTACCGACTACCTGTTGTCGGCCCTTTATACGGAGGGCAGGCGACGAGGGCTCTCTGTCAACCGCATGGCAGAACTGACGAGCTGGAACCCGGCCCGGCGGTATGGCCTTACCCAAAAGGGCGATATCGCTCCCGGCTTCGATGCGGATTTGGCTATTGTAGATGATCGTCGTAGCTTTACGGTACAGACCGGCGATTCGCCCTCCACCCAGGGATACAGCGTATTTGAAGGACTGGAACTTGAAGCGCCGGTGGAAATCACGCTGCTGCGCGGTCAGGTCATTTATGAAAATGGGGAAGTAAAAGGCCCCGCTTTAGGAAGATACCTTTCCAGATAACTTTTAACATCAACTTTCCACTATGAACTATCCGGATTTGTCAGGCAAAGTGGCCATCGTTACCGGTTCAGGGCGAAAAGGCGGAATCGGAGAAGCCATCGTACACCGTCTCGCTGAAGAAGGTTGCCACATCGTGTTATCCGATATTGGAAGGCCCTCCGGTTCCTATTTTGATGCGGCCCACGTAGGATTGTCGGAAGAAATGGAAGCCATCGCAGATGAACTGCGCCAGAAAGGTGCAAAAGTACTGTGCGTGCACTGCGATGTTCGGGTCGAAGAGGAAGTGGCTCAAATGTTTCAAAAGAGCGTGGACACTTTCGGCCGGGTGGACATCTTAGTGAACAATGCCGGCGTAGGGTACGTGATGGAAGCATTCACAGAGTTCAAGGAGTCGAGTTGGGATACCGTGCTGGATGTCAATCTCAAAGGAGCCTTCCTTTGCGCAAGGGAGGCGGCAAGAGTCATGGTGGCTGGTGGCCATGGTGGTAGCATCATCAATATTGCCAGCCAGGCGGCTAAATCGGGGTTTCCGTTTGCCGCAGCTTATACGGCCTCCAAGCACGGCCTTGTCGGACTGACGCGATCCAACGCCGTGGAGCTCGGCCGATTCAGCATTCGGGTCAATGCGGTTTGTCCTAACCACATCACTACGGGATTGGGTCACTGGCAGAACCAGTTTTTCAGTGAAAAGCTTGGCCTGAGCTACGAAGATTACCTCGAGGGTATTCGCAACCGCAACCCACTGGGCCGCACCGGGCAAACGGAGGATATCGCCAACGCAGTGGCTTTTTTAGCCTCCGCCCAATCATCTTATATCAACGGTGAAGCGATGAACGTCTCCGGCGGAGAGGAGTACCACTAATTTGAAAAGCTCATTTTGCCCCTTTCAAAACCACCAGGGCGATGGCCCGTTGCGTTCATTGATGAGGAATGCCTTTTTGCGCATAAACCGCTGAAGGGCGGAAGGCCCCATGCGCGTACCGCCAAGGCCAGACATTTTGAAGGCATTCTTTTCGCCATCGTGTACCACGGCGGTCAAAGCACATTCATTGATGCTGATGGCGCCGGCCTCCATGCCCTGCGCAATGGCAATCGCGGTATCGTTTTCTGAAGCAAAAACAGCCCCACTAAGTCCGAAATCAGTGCTGTTTGCCAGTTGAAGGGCTTCTGCGATATCGCGGAAGGGCATTACCGGGATAATTGGCCCGAAGGTTTCCTCCTGCATGAGTTTCATATCGTGATGCACGTGCGTCAGTACCGTGGGGCGACAATAATACCCGCCATCCATTAATGTACATGCCGAGTTGCCGGTGTGCAGCACAGCCCCTTTGGAAAGCGCATCCCGCAGATGATCGTCAATGATTTCCACCTGGCGCAGTGAAATTACGGGCCCCAGCTCCCCATCCTGCGGCGTGGGGTATGCCAGGCGAACCTTTTCCGCCTGATGCACGAGTTCCTTCAAAAATTCATCGAAGATGTTTTCCTGGACATAAACCCGTTCGATGGAAAGGCAGGAATGTCCGCAATTTACGGTGCTGCCCCAAAGGATGGATCGTGCAGCATGCTGAACATTGGCCCCTTCGAAAACCAGCGCGGCATCCTTGCCTCCCAACTCCAGGAAGCAGGGTTTAAACTGTGCAGCGGCCCTGGCATAAACCTGTCGGCCGGTGGCCACAGAGCCGGTGAAACAGCAAATATCGGCCAGGTCAATCAGTGCAGCCCCGGTCTCCCCGGCACCCACGGTATAGCGCAAAACCTCCCGGAGCACCGGTGTAGCCTCAATAGTGGATTGAAGCACTTCCACAAACCGAGGCGTCACTTCAGAGGGTTTTATTATGACCGCACAACCCGCCAGCAAGGCCGGAATGGTGTCAATAATGGAAAGCAACAAGGGGAAATTCCACGGGCTTATGACCGCCACCAAAGGGTAGGGTACAGATTGCTGCCGGATGCGGATATGGGGCATAACCGACATTTTTTCGTGAGGGAGGGTAAACCACTCGATAGCCCATTTCTGCCAGCGCTGGATGCTGGCAGGCAGCAACTGGTATTCCAATACACTTTCGTGATAGCGCCCTGTATCGGCCACCAAAGCCTCAATGAGCGCTTCTTTCTGCCGGTCCAACTCGGTTTTCCAGGTTTCCAGTATGGCCGCCCGCTCCTCTACCGGCATAGCCGCCCATGCCTTTTGAGCTTCGCGCATCTGTTGACACAAGCCGGCCAGATGAACTGCAGATGGAAGCTCAAGCGTATAATCAAATTGTCCGGATCTAGGATTGCGAATTTGCATATGGGCTTTCAGTCAGATGATTTTGAAAAGTGTTTGGCAATCACTTCCTGCTGAATCTTAAGGAAATCACTTTTCTGGAATCCTTCCCGCCAGGTGTTTGCAGGATAAAACACCCGCGTCGAATACATTTCTGCAAAAAGCTGGTTGCGCTGCCGGCTGATGAGGTTGGCCATGCCTGGTTGTTGCCGGTAATGCCTCAAAGCTCCGATATCCACGATGGCATTGGCAGCCATGGATTCTCCGGAGGAGGCCTCGGCAAGCACTAGACCGTCGTAGCGGATGATTTTGGAACTGCCGTCGGTGGAATATGCCGGGAAGTCTGTTTCAAGAATTCCGGCAGAATTGGCGGACACTATATATGCAAGGTTCTCGATAGCCCGGGCCTGCTTGGCGATATTTTTGGGGGTTGCCAAAGGCGATGCCACTTCCGAAGTAGGATGGAGGATAACCTCGGCACCTTTCATCATCAGACAGCGGCTAATTTCCGGATAGAGAATTTCCTCGGAGGCGACACAGGCAAGCCGGCCAATCTCGGTATCCACCACCGGAAAGAGCGATTCCCTGCCGTAAATTTCCAGGTAGCGGTCGAGCACATCGTAAGGGGTAAATGAAAACATAGAGTTCAGTCGCCTGTACTTGAGCAGTAACATGCCTGACGGATCCAGGATAAAACAAAGCTGGAAGTATATTTCAGGGAAATACGGGTCGTTTTCATACACATTGCCGGCGAGAAAGACGCCATGCTGACGCGCAATTTCCCGGATAGCATCCATCAAAGGGTCGTAGTCGGTGATGCATGCTTTGGCTTTCCATTCGCTGATGCTTTCGTGCATCGGAAAACCTGTGGCAAAATATTCGGGAAGTACCACGAGTTTCAAATCCTTTCCGATAAACGCCTTAGAAGCGCCAATCCGCCTGGAGACCATTTGGATATTGTCCAGCATGGCTGTCCGCGTCTCGTCGGGGTTTTGAAAGTGGTTGATGGCCCTGCAGGCCACCTGTAGTGCCAGTGCCTTGTAAGGAAGCATGTCATTCCTGTATTTGGATCATTATTTTTTCTATGGCGGCGATAAGCTGCCACATCTCCTCCTGGGTGAGATCTTTGAACAGCTCGCTGTTGAGCTCTTCCCGTTTTTGCTGGAGGTCCTGGAGCAACTGAGCGCCCAGAGGCGTGAGGGTGAGTCGTTTTCTTCGCTTGTCCTCGGTGTCGGCTACTTCGGCGAGCAGGCCTTTGTTGATCAAACCGTTCACCAGCACGGTGACATTGGGTCGTGAGGTGCCGAGGGTTTGCGCTATTTCCTTGGGCATGAGATCCTTCACGTGCCCTCTGCTGTCAAAAAAGGGGATATTGGGGTCTCTTGCCACATGCAAAAGGATGAGCCATTGCTGGGTGGAAATTCCAAGGTTTTGGCTGATGATGTCGCGGCGCCGCTTAAGACGATCGCCCACAAGAATCATCCTCAGGAGCAATGACTCCTCTGGTCTTTTCCTAATCATTGACGCGGTGCTTTTTTTTCAGCAATAGTACGCAAAATGAGGCAATAAGCGCAAGAATCAGCAGGATCAGGAATGCCTGGTCATAAGAGCCTTGTAAGGTGCGCAGCTTACCCAGTGTAAGGATACCGCCCACCCCGGCGAGGGTATCAAACATAGTAAAAACTCCAAGCATACGACCATACGCCGGCCCGGAATAATACTCGGCAATCATCAATTGTATCATGGTGAAGGTACCGCTGAATCCGATACCAAACACGACGGCATAAACCCATAGCAGGATTTCCGGTCGTGTTGATGCCACAGTAAGTAGAAAAGTGCCGACGGCCAGATTCAGTACCGACAGCAACATGATGCGCTGCTTGGGAAAGTGGTCGCTCAACTTGCCAAAAATCACCTTACCGAGCACACTGCACAGAAAAAATACGCCCAACACCCCGGAGGACGACACTCCCGTATTCAAATCCTTGATAAAAAGGGCCTGATGCTGAATTACCCCTACGATGATGAACCACATCGCGCCGGTGACGAACATCAGAAGGTAAAAGTTGAGAGTGCGGACTGCCTTTCCGGGCGTAAGAAATTCACCTTGCTGTGCCGCCTGAACCGGTGCATCAGCCATATTTTCCAGGGCCTCAGCAGTGGGTTTTTCCCTGACCAATCCCAGCAGTGGAACGAGAATGAGCACAGCGGTAAGCACGCCTAAGTACGCCAACGCCTCGCGCCAGCCGTAACTGCTGATGAACTGTCCGGCCAGAGGGTTGAAAACGGCACCTCCCAGACTGGAGCCCACCAACAGCAAGCCAACAGCCATACCCCTGTTTTTCACAAACCAGTTGGTGATGATTTTCATGGAGGGGATGATGCCCGCCAGGGTGATGCCCAAAGCGAAGAGCACGTACGCCTGCATGAGCTGCTGAAGGGAAGTGAGATGGGCAAAAGTCACAAAACCACCCAGCAGCAGCAGGGTGCCGACCAGCATCATCCCCTTGATGGAAATTTTATCCATCAGGTAGCCCACGATGGGAGAGCAAACCGCCACCAGCAGGAATAGCAACTGTGCCGGGCGCGTCACCTGATCCTGCGTCCAGCCGTACTCGCGTATCAGTTCCGGGTAAAACAAGGGGAGGGTGTTCAGAATGACGCCATTAGTCACCGAATAGGCGATGATCAACGCACCTAAAATCCACCATCCGAAATACAAGGCTTTTGATTTCATAGAAAAGGCATTCATCCGTAAATGTAAGCTTTTTTATAAAAAGTTAAATGAATTAACTATTTTAGAAAAGAGATTAGGGCTAAGGTTTCGGAGATTGCAACCGCATTGGGGTTTGTT
>CAYTNI010000005.1:0-24787 GCA_964439115.1 uncultured Saprospiraceae bacterium | reverse complement strand
GATTACCAAAAAAACGCTGCTTTATATTATGTCCGATAATGCATACCGGCTGCCCTGATGATTGGTGAATTGCCGTAAAATTACCCCCTGCAACGAGCTGAAAATTATTAATTGGAAAAAAGGCCTCTTCTACACCGAAACTCTTTCGTCCG
The DNA here is from genome assembly GCA_964439115.1 of uncultured Saprospiraceae bacterium. Classification (GTDB taxonomy): domain Bacteria; phylum Bacteroidota; class Bacteroidia; order Chitinophagales; family Saprospiraceae; genus UBA2329. The sequence goes on along the minus strand of CAYTNI010000005.1, from coordinate 24,635 downwards.
GATTAATAAAAGCTTTAAACTCCAAGGGGTTTCCACTAAAATCAAAAACGAACATCGTCACTTGTTCGCCCGGCTTGCCTTCATACCGACGCTGCGGTTTTACCACAAACTCCACAGCCTCGCGCTCAAAAACTTCCTGCAGGCGCAAAAAATCTTCCATCGCCAATATACAGCCAAAATGCGGAATAGGCACCTGTATCCCATCTACCTGCCCGCAATAATCCTGGGGTGGCATAGCATCGCTGAGATGAGCCGATAATTGATGGCCAAAAAAATTAAAGTCTATCCAGGTGTTTGTCGAACGCCCCTCCGCACAGCCCATAATCTCCACGTAAAACCGGCGCGTCGAAGCCAGATCCTTCACTTTAAAGGCATAATGGAATGGATACATGCGCTACTGATTTACGGATTTTTCCAAAGCTCGACCTCGCACACTTTCGTCAAAAATACCATGGTCATAACACAGCGCCCCATTCACAAATGTTTGTACCACGCGAGCGCGGAAACGGGTTCCCTCCAGCGGCGACCACCCGCATTTGTACAGGATGTTATCGCTCGCTACCGTCCAGGGCGCCTCCAGATCTACCACCGCCAAATCGGCAAAATAGCCCTCCCGAATGTAGCCACGCCTTTCAATGTGATATAAAGTAGCCACATTATGGCTCATCTTTTCCACGATTTTCTCCAGCGAAATTTTTCCGCGATGATAAAATTCCAGCATGCATACCACAGCGTGCTGTACCATGGGTGCGCCCGACATGGACTGAAAATAAGGCTGAAGCTTTTCTTCCAGGGCGTGCGGAGCGTGGTCGGTAGTAATAATATCTATATGATCATCCAGGAGCCCCTGAAGGAGCCCGGCGGCGTCTTTTTCGGTTTTAATAGCCGGATTCCATTTAATCCTGGCCCCCAGGCGCTCGTAATCTTTATCAGAAAACCACAGATGATGCACCGAAACTTCTGTGGTGATCTTTTTCTCTGTCAGCGGAATATCATTCCTGAACAGGGGAACTTCCGCTGCTGTAGATAGGTGTAAAATGTGCAATCTGGCCCCATGTTTTTCCGCCAGGGCAATGGCATCACGGGTGGCCTCATAGCAGGCTTGCTCACTTCTGATTAGCGGGTGCATCGAAAAAGGCAGCGATTCGCCGTACTGCTGCAAGAAATCGCGTTCGTTCTTTTCGATGATGTTTTCCTTTTCGGAATGTATGGCTATCAGCGACTTACAGTTGGCAAACAGCTTTTCCAGTACGGCGGGGTTATCGGCAAGTAAATTTCCCTTTCCTGAAAAATAAAGCCCATCGTCCGTAATTCCCAGCAGCGCATCAAGATTTGTCGCGATGATGTCATCCACATTTTCTCCGTTCACGCCCAAAAGAAAACCATAATTGGCCATCGAGTGTGTATCGGCCAGGGCGTATTTTTGCGAAAGCAACTCCATGGAAAGTACATTGGGGCGCGTATTCGGCATATCAATAAAGGAAGTCACGCCACCGGCCACTGCGGCCCGGCTCTCCGAGTGGAGGTCTCCCTTGTGGGTCAGGCCGGGCTCCCTGAAGTGTACCTGCGCATCAATAGCTCCTGGCAGCAGGTACTTGCCTGTGCCGTCAATGAGGGTCGCACCGGGAATCTCTCCGAGTGTACCTATTTTTGCAATAATCTGATTATCAATAAGTACGTCAGCCAAAAAAATCTCCCCTTCATTTACTACCTGAATATTTCTTATCAGATAAGTCTTATGCGCTGCCATATCAATGCTTTTTAATTTTTCCTTCCGGAAAGGAAGCCGTTACCCCGCAAATATATCAAAAAAGCGCGGAGTCTGCTGCCCGCAGCCGGCGACTACCCGTGAGCAAGGGGGAATTATCGGCCGAAAAAAAATATCAGATTGATTGTCAGCGTGATTATCCTGTTTCACACAGGCATCCCAAACAAGAAAGAACACCATATTGACAAAGCACTAAACAGGAAAGAAACTCCTCCGGCAAGCTGTCATGACCGGCTGTTTCTTTTACCAGAGTAATAGGGAGAAACTATTGGTAAATGGGTGCGAAATTCAATATGTTAAACGCATCATTTCGGCGTTTCAAGCCCCGGGGTAACAGGATTCATGAAACAAACCGCGCATGGCAATTTGGGGCATGGATAGTTGCCAACAGGTGATCAAGCTGGAACTAACGGAAACAAATATCTGTCAATGTATATTGGGATGGGATCAAAGGCCGCCAGGGCGCAATATTCCACAGAGGAATTACCTCCTGATTGGAAATCGTGAGGATTTACTTCGTTTAATAGGACTATTTTACAAAAAACAGTATTTTTGTAGTAAATCGGCAGTTTAATCAAATACGAGGATTCAATTCATTGTCCAAAGTAATTGGTGTACTTAGGGAGCATAAAGCTAAAAATTGCCCTAATCCTTGGTTTTCATTAGAGCCAAAAAACACTTAATCATGCGATGCAAAAGCCTGGGTAAACATGTATAAACGAATTATCGCGTGCATCCTTTTGTGTACAAATGCCGCCTTCCTGCTCGCCCAGGTGGATACAGTTTTCTGGTTTGCAGCACCCGAAGCAGCCGCCAGCCATGTGGATAACCCCATCGTTTTGCGTATCACCTCCATTGAACTGCCCGCTCAGGTCACGATATCTCAACCCGCCAATCCCTTATTTCCTGTTCAAAACATCACCATCCCTGCCAATACCCAGCAAACTTTCAACCTCACGCCCTGGATTCAGTTCATCGAGAACAATCCGCCCAATCAGGTGCTGAACTACGGCCTTAAAATCGAATCCTCGCACCCGGTTTCGGTATTTTACGAAATCAACTCCCCTACCAACCCCGATATCTTCGTGATGAAAGGCCAAATCGCACTAGGCACCGACTTCTGGATTCCCTCCCAGACGCTATTACCCAATAGCGCGGGATACGTGCCCACCCCCTACTCTTCATTCGACATGGTGGCCACCCAGGACAGCACAGAAATTACCATCACCCCCTCCCAGCCTATCGTAGGGCATCCGGCAGGGGTTCCCTTTACCATCCTTCTCAACGAGGGCCAAACCTACTCTGCCCGCGCTCTCGGCAACCAGGGCAACCAGCACCTCGCCGGCTCAAGGGTAATCACCAACAAACCCGTGGCCATCACCATCAAAGATGACTCCATGAACGGCGGAGCTTTCGGCGGCGGCTGCGCCGATATGGGGGGCGATCAAATCATTCCGGTTCCCATACTCGGAACCACCTATATCGCTATCAGCAGTTTTTTGAATGGCCCAGGGGATCAGCTATTCATCATGGCCGTGGAAAACAACACCGAGGTATTCAAAAATGGAACCTCTGTCGGCATACTTCAGGCTGGACAAACGATTCGCGTGCCCACCGGAACTCCGGCAGCTATCATCGAAAGCTCCGCGCCCGTTTCCGTACTTCAGCTCAGCGGATACGGCTGTGAGGCGGGCATCAGTATTCTGCCGCAGATTGATTGCTCCGGATCTGGTGAGGTATATATCACACGGTCCACCGCGGAACCCTTTTTTGTGAATATCCTCGTACCCGCCGGTGGTCAAAACAGTTTTTTGTTCAACGGCTCGGCCAATGTGATTCCCGCCGCCCTTTTTCAGCCTGTGCCGGGCTCCAACGGGGATTGGCTCGTTGCCCAAATTTCCCTGAATCTTGGCGTCTTCCCTCAGGGTAGCGTCGCCACCATCACCAATTCTTCCCAATTCTTCCACGTGGGCGCCATTCATGGAGGCCCCGGCTCCGGTACGCGCTTCGGGTACTTTTCCAATTATGGTGCTACCCGACGCAGCACAGTCTATGCAACCGTCTGTGAAGGGAATAATTTTGAAGGGTATGATACCCCCGGCACTTATTACGAACCCTTCACCACCGAAGAGGGCTGCGATAGTCTCCGAATCATCTATTTAAGCGTTGTTTCGCCGCCTTCCTCCATCGATACCGCCGTTATTTGTCGAGGATCTGAATTTATGGGCTACGATACCACGGGTATTTATGTGGATACCCTCACCTCCTTCCAGGGTTGCGATAGCATCGCTACTGTACATTTGTACGTGCTGGAACCGGAGGCCCGCATCCAGCCACCTCCCGACATTGATTGCACTTCTGGAGTTGCATTGCTAGATGGCTCTGCTTCCTTCGGCCTCCCCGCTCATCCGAGTGCCGAAATCCGCTACAGCTGGTCGGGCCCAGCCGGCGGAATACAGTCGGGTGCTGATAGTGCCACCGCTACTGTTCAAATTCCTGGCACCTATACCCTGACGGTTTCCTATACGCTTTCCGGCACCACCTGCACCGCACAAAGTTCTGTGGAGGTGGAGGTGGAAACCGTGGAAGCGCCTACCATTTTAGACCCTCAGGGCGTCTGTGCGGGTACTACCGTCTCCTATGAGGCCATCCCCGCCAGCTTTGGTGGCATGCCCAATGCCTATGAATGGTCTGTCACCGGCGGAGAATTAATGAACCCCGGTGCCACCCAGACCACCATTACCTGGGGCGCAGGGCCCACCGGACAAATCTGCGTGGTAGCTCTAAACGCCTGCGACCAAAGCCCGCCGACTTGTGTGGAAATCCCCGTTTTTCCCATTCCACAGGCCATACTCTCCGGTCAGGCTGCCATTTGTGAAAATAGCGGCGATTGCGTGCAATTTCCGGTGGAACTCAGCGGCAATCCTTCCTGGACTTTGCTCTGGGAGCGCAACGGCATGCCAATGCCGCCCGTCAACCTGGCCGATTCAGTCGCATCCATGCCGGAGGTCTGTGCCCCGGGCACCTATCGCATCCTCTCCGTAACCGATGGGAATGGCTGCGTGGGTTCGGGAACCGGCACAGCCACACTCAGCCTGCTCGATTGGCCGGTGCCGGATATGCCCATCTTCGAATGTGATGAGGTTTCGGAATCCTTTACGGTCAGTTTCACCATCAGCGGCGGAGACACGGCAACCTATACCGTGAACGGTCAGCCGCTACTCGGCGCCACCTCCTTCGTCAGTACACCAATTCCCACCGGACAGGGGTTTTCCTTCGTTGTGGACGATGCCAACGGATGCGCTCCCCAGACGCTGAGCTCTCCGGAGGTTACCTGCCAATGCCTGACCTCCGCAGGAAGTATGGACAATAACCTCATCCTCCTTTGTGCCGACTCCTGCGCCTTCGCACTGTATTCCGCAGATACACAGGTGCTCGACCCCAATGACACGCTACAATTTATCCTACATAGGAGCGCCGGTTCCATCATTGTGGGTGAAATAGCCCGAAACAGCACACCTGAATTTTGCTTTGATGAGGGGTTGGGAATGATTCCCGGCGAAACCTATTACATCTCCGCCGTGGTAGGTGATGATATGGGTGATGGCCGCGTCAATCTGGCCGACGAATGTACCCTGGTTACTCCCGGCACGCCTGTACGCTGGCATCCGCTTCCAAGAGCCACCCTGTTTGCTCCGCCGGCAGTTTGCCTGGGCGCTCAGACATCCGTCCAATTGTTTTTATACGGCACGGGGCCTTTCGAGGCGCTCCTCGGTATTGATGGCATAGATACTCTGTTAACCGGTATTCCGGCAGGATTTTCCATGCCTTTGACGCCCACCCAGACAATTTCGCTTTCGCTGAATGGCTTGAGGGACCTCGGCACCGGATGCGTGCAGCCCGTTCCTTCTGCCGCTACCATAGCCGTGGTGACGCCCATTTCTGCCGGACAACCTCTGCCACCATTGCATTTGTGCCAGGGTACGGCTGCGGTAATTACTCTCGCTGACCGGCTGGAAGGCGAAAATCCGGGAGGGAGATGGACAGAAACCTCCGCACAGCCCTCCTCCGGCGCAGCTTTTCAGGCCCTAACCGGTCAGTTCTCTTCCGCTGCTCAGCTTCCCGGATTATATACTTTCAGATACGCCCTTTCCGCACAGGCGCCTTGCCCGGATGACAACCAAGAGGTACAGGTGTGGATTCATCCCGGGCCGGTGGCACATGCCGGCCTTGATACGGAATTGAATTGCCGGGTATCGCAGGTGTTCCTGGGCGATAGCACTACCAGCAGCGGAGCCTTGTTTACCCATCTATGGCAAAATGCCCAGGGACTTGCGCTGGGAAACCAGCCGACACTACCAACCGAAGTGCCGGGAGTGTTTACCCTCACAGTGGTGAATACTTCCACAGGTTGCAGCGCTTCCGATGACGTGGTGGTAAGCCGCAACGTGGCTGAACCCGCACCGGAATTGCTCGTGGAACACGTCCGCTGCTTTGGAGACGGCAACGGTGCCATTCGCGTAGAGAATGTTGTCGGAGGTATTGGGCCATGGCTTTTTTCACTCGATGGAGGGCCATTCACCACTCAAAACGCTTTTGAAAACCTGAGTGCCGGCAATTATACCCTTAGTGTGCAGGACCAAAATGGCTGCATCGGCACCGCCCTGGTGTCGGTCGCTCAGCCGCCACCCCTGCTGGTGCAACTTACTGCGGATTTAGCCCCAGACACGGAGATTTTCCTCGGCGATAGTGTGTTGTTGCGGTTGCAGGTAAGCATGCCTTTCGACTCCCTGGATTCGTTAGAGTGGTTGCCCGCAGAGCTGATTGCCTGTCAGATGTGTCCGGATAACTTAGTCGGCCCTTTGGAGAATACCCTCTTTGAGGTATTGGTCAGTCGGCAGGGTTGCAGCGCGGCCGCAAGTTTACTGATGCGGGTTAATCGCGCAGCGCCGGTGTTTATTCCGGATGCGTTTTCGCCCAATCGGGATGGTATCAACGATTTTTTCTATATCCATTCAGGGCCTTCAGTGGAGCAGGTGCGGCGATTGAGCATTTTTTCCCGTTGGGGCACCCTCGTATTTCAGGCCGAGAACTTTCCGACCAACGAAGCCGCCTTTGGCTGGGATGGACGGTTTCAGGGTAATTTCATGAATCCCGGCGTCTTTGTGTTCGTGGCGGAAGTGGAATTCAAGGACGGGCGCGTGGAAGTATTCCAGGGCGATGTGACCCTGGTAAGGTAGAAAACCACTTGTTTCATGCCTTACCCACACTCCGAGTATCCGCAGGCCGTACACATCACACAGCCTTCCTTATAGACAAGTGCTGCGGCGTGGCAGCTCGGACAGGTTTCTTTTTCTACGGCGGTGCCATCGGGAATGTAGCGTTTAAGTGCGCGTACCACCCCGTTTTTCCAGGTGTTGATGTGGTCCTCTTCCACGTTGAGACCGCCTACGAGTTCTACCACTTTTTCCAGGGGCATCCCCTGACGCAGCACGCCGGATATGAGTTTGGCGTAATTCCAGTATTCCTGGTCGAAAGAACGGCTCAGCCCCTCAATGGTCACGCGGTAGCCGTCGCGGTCGGTAAACTGAAAATCGTACCGTTTCCTGCCCTGTTCATCAGCCGCTTTGAGGATGGCTCCTTTGTTGACGTACTCCGGAAAGCGGAAAATATCCTCGGCGCGGCCGGTGAATATCTCGTAGGGCTTCTCGTCCACCACCCCAATAAAGGCCATCCAGCGTTCGTTATTATTCATGAATCGCACTACATCAGCTTCTAAGCGACGCGGGCGCTTAGCCGGAAAATCATGGGTTTTGTCCTGCTTTTCTTTTTTGTTATCAGCGATGAGTACACCGGAGCGACTCCCATCGCGGTATATGGTACACCCTTTGCAGCCGGCCTTCCACGCGGTTTCGTAGATTTGCTTCACCATGGATTCCGGTGTGCTCTCCGGCACATTGACGGTGACGCTGATGGAGTGGTCCACCCACTTTTGAATGGCGCCCTGCATGGTAACTTTTTGCACCCAGTCCACATCGTTGGCGGTAGCGCGGTAGTACGGAGACTCTTCAATAAGTTGGTTCAGCTTTTCCTTAGGCATGGTAGCGACCTCTTCCGGGTCGTAGCCCTGGATGCGGAGCCAGTCGGCGAATTTGTGGTGAAAAACGTGGTATTCTTCCCAGTGGTCGCCCACCTCATCCACAAAATCAATGCGTGCATTTTTATCATTGGGGTTCACTTTTCGGCGGCGCAGGTAGGAGACCATAAACACAGGTTCGATGCCGGAGGTGGTCTGGCTCATCAGGCTGGTGGTGCCGGTAGGGGCGATGGTGAGCAGGGCAATATTGCGCCGCCCGTATTTGACCATATCCTCGTACAGGCCGGGTTCGACTTCGCTCAGGCGTTGCACAAAAGGGTTGTGGATTTCTCTGGCGGCGTCGTAGATGGGAAAGCTTCCCCGTTCGCGGGCCAGTGCCACCGAGGAGGTGTAGGCCTGTACGGCTAAGTTTTGTTGTACCTCTACTGCAAAGGCAATGGCTTCGTCGCTGCCATAGCGGAGGCCGAGAGCGGCCAGCATATCGCCTTCGGCGGTGATGCCCAGTCCGGTGCGGCGGCCTTGTATGCACGTATGAAGTACTTTTTCCCAGAGGGCGAGTTCGGTGTGTTTGATTTCTTCAGTTTCTGGGTCTCGACGGATTTTGTCGAGGATGCGTTCAATTTTTTCAATCTCCAGGTCAATAATATCGTCCATCATGCGCAGTGCAAGCCGGGCGTGGAGCCGGAATGTATCAAAATCAAACCATGCATCGGTGGTAAAAGGGCGCTCTACGTAGCTGAACAGGTTGATGGCCAGCAGGCGGCAACTGTCATACGGGCAAAGGGGTATTTCCCCGCAGGGATTGGTGGAAATGGTGCGATAACCGAGGTCGGCATAACAATCCGGTACAGACTCCCTGATGATGGTGTCCCAAAACAGCACGCCCGGTTCGGCGCTCTTCCAGGCGTTGTGGATGATTTTACCCCACAGCTTTTGAGCCTCAATTTCCTTCACGACAGCGGGTTGTGCTTCATCTACAGGGAATTGCTGCCGATAGGTCTTTCCTTTTATGGCCGCCTCCATGAACGCGTCATCCACCCTGACGCTTACGTTGGCTCCCGTGACCTTGCCGGCTTCCAGTTTGGCGTCAATAAAATCTTCGGCATCAGGGTGTTTGATGGAAATGGTGAGCATGAGGGCGCCGCGACGGCCATCCTGGGCTACTTCGCGGGTAGAGTTGGAGAAGCGCTCCATGAAGGCCGCAATACCGGTGGAACTCAGCGCGCTGTTCATCACCGGGCTTCCCTTGGGGCGGATATGGCTGAGGTCATGGCCAACGCCGCCGCGGCGCTTCATCAGTTGCACCTGCTCTTCGTCGGTGCGCAGGATGCCACCATAGGAGTCGGCAGGGTTGCCAATCACAAAACAGTTTGACAGGGAAGACACCTGGAAATTGTTGCCGATACCTGCCATAGGGCTTCCCTGGGGAATGAGGTAGCGGAAATCGGCTAAGAGTCTGTAAATTTCCGCTTCCGGTACCGGGTTGGGGTATCGCTGCTCGATGCGTGCCAGTTCGGCTGCAATGCGCCGGTGCATATCGTCGGGGCTTCGCTCGTAGAGGTTGCCGGCGGGGTCTTTGAGGGCGTACTTGTTTAACCAGACGTGGGCGGCGAGCTCATCGCCGTGGAAATATTTTATGGAAGATGCCAGAGCCTCTTCATGGGTAAAAGTTTTTTTCGATTTGGGGTGGCCGGTTTCCATGCTGATGAGTTTTAGCTCTCAATATAGGGCTTTTTGGGCAAAAACGGGTAATGTACCGATGTTAAAAATAAGCCGTCAGGAGGTACGCTAAGGCTCTTTGTCAGCCGATGCTGGTGTTGCAGCGCATGGCGAATTTCTTCGACGTGCAATTTTCCCAGTCCAACATTCAGGCACATACCTACAATGAGCCGTACCATGCCTCGCAGGAAGCGATCCGCGGAAATGTGAAAAACAAAGCGGTATGCGTCCTGGTCTAGCACCCATTCTGCCCGCTGAAGGGCGCAGCGCATCGTTTTGGCATCGCTTTCCGACTTACAGAAGGGGTAGAAATGGTCAAATTCTAGCAAGATTGCAGCCGCCTGCTGTACCTTTTCCAGATCCAACCTCGAAAAAAACGGGAAATGCCAGGCGGTATCCAGGTGAAAGGGGTCTTTGCGAAGCGAAATGTGATACTCGTACCTGCGCAGCTCGGCATCGAAGCGGGCATGGGCTTCCTCGTGGACCTCAAACACGCGATACAGGGCAATATCGGCCGGTAACATTCGGTTGAGCCGCCCGAGAAAGGCCTCCTCAAAGGGGCGTTGCAGGTCAAAATGCATATAAAACTGACTTGCATGAACACCGGCATCGGTGCGCCCGCATCCGGTAACCTGAATTTCCTCGCCCAGAATGGCCGACATGGTGGTCTCCAGCTTTTCCTGCACACTCATACCGCTCGGCTGTCGCTGCCATCCGCAATATTGGGTTCCGTTGTAGGCCAGTTCGGCAAAGTAACGCATATATTAAATCACTTGACTACAAAGTTAGCGCCCTCATGGCAAAGGCAGACTTTTTTAACTTTGCCTTTGCAAAAAGACTGCAAGCTATGAAAAATCGCATTTCGTGCCTGGTTTGGCTCCTTTTTCCCGTGCTGTCCTTCGCTCAGCCCGATACCAGTGCTTTCAGAGCACATTCCAATGTTACCATGAGCAATGGGAGGGCCTTTCTCTCCTATCAGGGTACCAATATCCTGGAAAGTGCGGTTTCTCTTCCTTACAGCCTATCCCGTATGACCGGCAACCCCAAGGGTACGGCTGATGGCATCGCCTTTGATTTTGGCGCCGGCTTTCAGGGCAAATTGTACTACGGGTTCATTCCTTACGGAGATACCAAACACCCGCACCCGGTGTATTTCCGCTCGCCCCTGTCCATTTCCAATGGCAAAGCTACCATCCGCATCCTCTCCATGGCGGGTACGTATGATATGGTGGGCTGGCAAAAGCGCGAAAAGGGGGTGCTCGGCTACCGCGTGACGGATGGAGAAGGACAGATGCTCTACGACGGCATCGTCGCATTCACCGGTAAGGGGCCTTTCCAGGTGGCGCCCACCGTCGTAGAAGGGCCGTTCATCAATTGCCTCGACCACCAGGGAGCCATCATATCCTTTACCACCAATATGGAGGTTAAAGCCGAAATTCAGATTGGCGGGCGCTCCTTTTCTGATGGCACCGCTACCACCAACCACGAAATTGCGGTTACCGGCCTTCAACCCGATACGGATTATTCCTACACCCTGCGCTACGGTGGCGAGGATATCTCCTTTGCTATGCATACTGCGCCTCAACCCGGAAGCAGGAAAGCTTTTTCCTTCGCCTACGCCAGTGATTCACGTGCCGGCCAGGGCGGCGGGGAACGCAATGTCTGGGGGGCCAACCATTACATCATGAAGAAAATCATGGCGCTGGCGCAATTCAAAAATGCCAGATTTATGCAATTCACCGGCGACTTAATCAATGGTTACATGATAGAGAAGGACAATATGCACTTGCAGTACGCCAACTGGAAGCGCGCCGTCCAGCCTTTTGCACATCATGCGCCAATAGTCGCAGGTATGGGCAATCACGAGGCGCTCAGTCACCGCTTTGTTTATCGTTCCGAAAAGGACTCCATTACCTTTACCGTGAACCGCACCCCTTATGCAACAGAATCCGCGGAAGCCATATTTGCCGCCAACTTTGTGAACCCGCAAAATGGACCCGAAAGTGAAGACGGCGCTCAATATGACCCATTGCCCAACCAGCAGGACTTCCCATCCTACAAGGAAAACGTGTTTTTCTATACTTACGACAATGTGGCCGTCATTGCGCTCAACTCCAACTATTGGTATGCCCCGTCATCAAAAGGCATTCCGCATACCAGTGGGGGTCTGCACGGATACATCATGGACAATCAGGTGAAATGGCTGGAAGCCACGGTCGCTTCCTTAGAGCAAAACAAGGCTGTTGACCATATTTTCGTCACCGTACACACGCCGTTCTTCCCCAACGGAGGCCATGTGCGGGATGATATGTGGTACGCCGGCAACAACGAAATGCGTTCCTGGGTGGCCGGCAAACCCCTCGAAAAAGGAATCATCGAACGTCGCGATGAAATGCTGGATATGTGAGTTAACAAAAGTAAAAAGACCAGAGCCATCCTCACGGGGGATGAACACAATTACAACCGTCTGCTGCTAACCCCACAAACCGTCATTCACCCGGAAAATTACGACAAGCCGGCCCTGAAACTCTCCCGTACGATTTACCAAATCAATAACGGTGCCGCCGGTGCGCCCTACTATGCCCAGGAGCAAACGCCCTGGACGCCCTTCGTAAGCGGGTTTACCACCCAGCACGCCCTGGTGTTCTTTCACGTCAAAGGAAAAAAAATAGAAGTGGAAGTGCTTAATCCGGACACCCTCGAAGAGGTGGACCGTTTCTCACTGATTACTTCCGGCAAATAACTTTACGCCATGCCCATCCGCCAATACATCCGGCCTATAGCTTTCTGGCTGATGCTCCTCGCCGTCAGTATAGCATTTTTTCAACTGCTTAAACCCTTCCTGCTAACCGTTTTCTGGGCAGTATTGCTGAGCATCATCTTTCAAAATTCCTATCGCAGGATTCGCATCAGGCTTCGGGGGCGCGATAATACTGCCGCCATCCTCACCACCCTGCTGATTTTACTCTGCGTGGTCATTCCCGGCTTTTTTCTCGTGCTGGCGCTCATCAATGAAAGTCTTGGCGTGTATCAGCGCGTACAGTCGGGCGAATGGAATCTGGCGCACCTCGTGGATGTCATTCAGGAGCAAATGCCGCGCCTGGAGCAACTTCTGCGACAGGTGGGCCTCACGCCTGAGCGGATGAAGGCCGACCTGGGCAATTTTGCGGTGACGGCGGCCCGTGCCGTTGCCGACCGCCTGTTGGGTTACACCCAGAATGCCATTGCTTTTACGGCGCAGTTTTTTATGATGATTTACATTCTGTTTTTCTTTTTGCGCGACGGGCGCAGCATCATGCAGTCGGTGATGAATGCACTTCCCTTCGGCAACCGCTGGGAGCGAATCCTGCTGGAGCGCTTTGCCGGCGTAGCGCGCGCTACCCTGAAGGGAACCCTTACGGTGGCGGTAATTCAGGGGGCCATTGGGGGCTTAATTTTTGCTATTTTGGGTATCGAAGGGGCCTTGTTTTGGGGCGTGGTGATGATCCTTTTGTCCCTGCTGCCGGTAGGCGGTAGCAGCTTGGTGTGGGTACCCGCCGCCATAATTCTTGCGTGGCAGGGATTTTGGGTCAAATCTATCGTATTGGTTATTGTAGGCGCTTTGGGTATTGGTCTGATAGACAATATTTTACGTCCAATTTTAGTGGGACGTGATACCAAGATGCCAGACTATTTGGTATTGTTATCCACCTTGGGCGGACTTGCCTGGTTTGGCCTGAGTGGATTTGTACTTGGGCCGGTCGTCGCCGCACTGTTCCTTACTTTTTGGGGTGCGGCAGGCAGGGATTACGGCGGTACGGAGGCGTAGGTTACCGCACAAGGCCACCGCTGAGTCGCAGCAATTCGGTTTCGGTAGTTTTCAGATTAAACAGGGCATTGAGTTGCGTCTGTGTGGCATTGAGATAGGAAACCTGAATGGACCGATAGTCGAAAAAGCTGATGAGTCCACCGCGGAAGCGCTCCTCAGCGATCTGGATGTTTCGGCGGGCGTTTTCGACGAGTTGGTTGCTGAGCTCTAGCACCTGTTTTTGGTTGTTGTAAGAAGCAAGGGTCTGGTCGAGCTGAGTGAAGAGCGTGCGTCGTAGATCGTCAATGCCGAGTTGGGCATTGAGTTCCTGTATGCGGGCCTGCTGGATGCTGCGGCGCCTGTTGCCGCCCTCGAAGAGGTTGTAGGAGGCGGTAAAGTTGACCAGTAGGTTGAAGTTAGTATTTTGGATGCCGCCGAGATCGCGTTCATCGCCATTGGAAAAAACCCCTGAGGCAAAGATATTGCGGCTGAGCGTGTAGGAGGTTCCGCTGCGCAGGCTCACTGTGGGAAGCATGAAGCTCTCCTGGAATCGGGTTTGCAGAGCGGCGAGCTCTCGGCTGATGCGCAGTTGAAACAAGGCCTGGTTGGCATTGAGGAGTTGGGTTTTCAGGGCTTCCGTGTCGTAGCTCGTCGTTTCTGCCGGCAGCCGGTCGCTGAGTTGGAATCCTTCGCCGGGGTTGTCTTCGCCTATGGCGCGGTATAGGTTGCGCATGGCGTTGACCACATTGGTTTGTTGTACGATATAGGCGGTGGAGTCGTTGAAGTAGGCATCCTGGGTTTGGAGGACATCAAAAGTGGAGGATTGTCCGAATTCCTGGCGCGTCCTTTGATATTCGAGGCGTTCGCGGGAGAGCCGGAGTACTTCTGCGCGCACGGCAAGTTGTTCCTGCTGAATAACCGCCTGATAGTAGCTGAGCATGATATCCTGGATGGCGTCTTCTATCGTTTGTCGCACATTGCCCTGTGCCTGATTTTGGAGGAGTTCAAACTGGTTTTTGGACAACTGAACTCTGTGTCCGCCGTAAATGGTCCAGACCGCTTCCACGCCGGGCGTAACGCCGCTGTTGAGTGCAGAGAGTTCGCGGAGGAAGGAAGCCGGGTTTCGGTTGTTGTTATATCCATTGTTGAGGTTCATGTTGGCATTAACGGTCGGGTAGCGTCCGGCAGCGCCCCAGTCGTTGTTCTGGATGGCGATGGACTCGTTATTGCGCGCCGTTTGAACGCGGAAGTTGCGCTCCAGCCCAAGCGCGATGGCCTCATCCAGGCTGAGGGTGCGTTGGGCGAAGGCGGGTAAAAGGCCAAGCAGGGCGAAAGCGCAGAAAACAATTCGAATCATGAGTGGCAAAGGCTGAAAAGGTTTCAAAAATCGTGGAACTATACCCCGAGGGGCTCAACAGGTGTGAAAGTTACTCCAGGCTGAGCTCCATATCGGCGTGATAGGAGCGGTATCGCCCCTTGGTGAATTTACTGCCGTTGAAAGTCATGGAGGGTTTCAGCGCTTCGCGTTCCTCTTCAGGCAAGCGATGGAACTCCGCACAATGGGATGAACAGCAGGCGTCGTATTTCCGAGCACATTCCGGACACTGGATGAAAAGGAGGTGGCAGGCGTCGTTGGCGCAGTTGGTATGCGCGTCGCAAGGCGCACCGCACTGGTGACACGAGGAGATGACCTCATCCGAGATGCGTTCGCCGAGACGTTCGTCAAAGACGAAGTTCTTGCCTACAAATTTATTGGGCAGCCCCTGCCGGGCACATTGCCGGGCATACTCGATAATGCCGCCCTCTACCATATAGACCTCTTGAAATCCCTTGTGCAGGAAGTAGGCGCTGGCTTTTTCACAGCGAATGCCGCCCGTACAATACATAATGACCGGCTGCTCCTTTTTGTCAGCCAGCATGTCTTCCACCAGCGGGAGCGCTTCCCGGAAGGTGACCACCTCGGGACAGATGGCGCCTTTAAAATGGCCTACTTCGCTCTCGTAGTGGTTGCGCATGTCCACGATAATGGTATCAGGCTGCTCGGCGAGTTGGTTGAACTCCTCAGCTTTGAGGGCGTAGCCGCGTTTGGTGACATCAAAGGATGCGTCGTCGAGACCGTCGGCCACGATTTTTTCGCGGACTTTGATTTTGAGTTTATAGAACGACTTGCCATTATCTTCCACCGCAATGTTCAGACGTATGCCATTCAATTCCGGTATAGCGTAGAGTGCCTCCCGGAAGGAATCCAACTGCGCGTCAGGCACTGACACCTGAGCATTGATACCTTCCCGGGCGACATACACGCGGCCTCTGACGCCGAAAGTGTTCCATTCGCGGTAGATCTGATCCCGGAAAGCCTGAGGGTCCGGCAGTTGCCAGTATTGGTAAAAAGACAGTGTGGTGCGGGCCTCTTCTTCAGCGTACATGCGCTGTTTGAGGAGGTCGTTGTTGACAAGATTGTATAATCTGGGCATAATGACTGTGAATTTGGCGCGATTTAATGGTATCAGGAAAGCAGGGTAGCCGCTTCTCTTTTGATGGCGCTCAGCGCCTTGTCCACGGCAGCAGTGGTATTTTCAGGCGGAAGGCCAAGGATGAACTGTGCCAGCTCCTTGCCCTCGGCCTTGGACGGCAGATTGCCTGCGCTCAGGTTAATGACCTCTACCGCATGGTCTCGCGCAGCTTTCAGAATCTCCCAAAGTGCTTCGGAAACGTACACCTGCTGGGTGATGTTGTGCTCGAATTCCTGCTGAATGGCCAACATCAGCACGATGCGGTACTCTGCAGCGCTCATTTTCTCCGGACGTACGCGCAAAATCAGCGAGGGAAGCGCTATGCGCTCGCACAGCAGGCTCAGCCGCTCGTAGGCCTGAAAACGCATAGGCGTGGTGGCAGCCTGGTTGCTCTGCTGAATTTCAAGCTTTCTCAGAAGAACCTGGCTGTCTAAATACTGCCTCAGCAGATGGTAAACGGTAAGAAAAACAATCAGTGCGGGCACGGTGACCTTCACGATTTCCAATAATACCGACAACCAGACTGGCATAATTACTTGGTTTTTAAGGAACGCAAAGATACGGCGAATGCAATGAACTTTTCACGTAAATGACAAACATCACCCCCCTATTGTGATACAAATCATGTTAAAACAGTGAAAAAGTCATCAATTTAAGTATTTCGGTACCGGTAGATTTGTGGCATCAAAAAAGTAAAAGCCATGAAAAAATTATTCGTTTGGGGAATGCTCCTGTTCGCAGCAACGTTCACCCTTCACGCACAAAGCACTCGCCAGGTCAAGAGTTTCAAAATGTCAGTAGCCGGCACCTCAACTCTCCACGATTGGGAATCCTCCGTCAATAAAGTAACCGCCAAGGCTGAAATCGCATCCGGCGATGGCGCCATCCAAAGCATCAAGAGCCTCAATGTGGAAGTGGATGCCAAATCTATCGTCAGCACCAAAGGCAAAATAATGGACAACAAAACCTGGGAGACACTCAAAGCCGAAAAACACCCCAAAATTACCTACAAACTCACCAAAGTGGAATCCATCACTAAAAGTGGTTCCGAATATATGGTCAAAACCACCGGCAACCTCACCATCGCCGGTATGACCAAAAGCGTAGCACTCGACGCCAAAGGCAAAGTTCTTTCCAATGGCGATGTGGAGTTTACCGGCTCCAAACTCGTGGTGCTCTCCGACTTCGGCATGGAACAACCCACCGCACTGATGGGTACCGTAAAAGTAGGCAAGGAAGTGACCGTCAAGTACGCGGTGGTCATGTCTGGCGCCGAGGTTCAGTAATTCTGCAATCGACCTGCAACGACTATAACAAACAAAACATTTATTCACTTTTTCAAACTTCTCTATCATGAAAGCGAGATCCATCACGCTGATTACAGGCATCTTTGTATTCGCATTTGGCATCAGCATGTTCGCCCAACAGCCCAAACTGCAATACTTCCGCGGCTGGGATAAAGATGCAATCAATGTTTTTGAACCCTCCAAAGACGATAATACACCCTATGAAGGCTTCAGAATCCGTATAGGTGGTAGCTTCACCCAAAATTATCAGTCGCTGACGCATGAAAATACCCCCACTTATGTGGCAGTCTCTACGGCAAATGCTACCAATAAGAACCTGCTCTATGGCGTGGTAAAAGCCGAAGACTCCCTTTCAGCACCGCTCAAAGGTTTTAACCTGGCCATGGCCAACCTCAACTTCGACTTCCAAATCGAAGATGGTATCCGCGTGAGCCTCGAAAACTACATGTCGTCCCGCCACCACAACGAATTCTGGGTCAAGGGCGGCTATATCCAGATTGACAAATTGCCCATGTTCGGTAGCCCCGAATGGTTTACCAAGACTTTCCGCGTGAAAATCGGCCACTTCCAGCCTAACTTCGGCGATATGCAATTCCGTCGCTCCGACGGTGGCAACACCATGTTCAACCCCTTCGTGGAAAACTTTATCCTCGACGCATTCACTACCGAAATCGGCGGCGAAGCCTACGCTTTCCTCCCGGGTGGATTTATGGGTATGGTGGGTATGACCTCCGGCTTCATCAATGGCAATATTGAAAATTATCCTACGACAGTAGTGGGCACTAACAAGGAAGTCATCAAGCGCAATCCTTCGATTTTCTTCAAACTTGCTTACGACAATACGTTCGATAACGACCTGAGGATTCGTTTGTCTGGTTCAATTTACACCAACTCAAGCATCCAGCGCAATACCCTCTATGCCGGCGATCGCACAGGATCTCAGTACTTCCTCATGATGGAACCTGCGTTGATTAATGGCGTTGCAGCTAACGCAAAAGACCAATTCACCTCCGGCCGCTTTAACCCGGGCATGTCCAACAAGATCACTTCCATCATGGTCAACCCGTTCGTGAAGTTCAAAGGCCTCGAAATTTTCGGTTCTTATGAAGTCATTACCGGTAAACTCTATTCCGAAACCGACGACCGTAACTTCAATCAGGTGGCCATTGAAGGCGTCTATCGCTTCCTGGCCAACGAAAACCTCTTTGTAGGGGCTCGTTACGTACAGGCGAGTGGCCGCCCGCAGGGCTTTGCAGAAGATATCAATATTTCCCGCACCGCACTTGCCGCGGGCTGGTTCCCAAGCAGAAACCTCCTTCTGAAAGCTGAAATCGTCAGCCAGAATTATGAGGATTTCCCCACCACTGACCATCGCTTCAACGGTAAATTCAATGGCTTTATGGTACAAGCCGCAATTGGATTCTAATCTGCGTATAATCCGAATGAACTGTCATTACCCCGGGGTTGTTAAAATCCCGGGGTTTTATTGGAAATACGCCCCTCCTATCGCATGAAGCTAACCCACACAACACCGCCCTATGCTTTGGTTTTGACATAACCCTCTAAAGCAAACCTTATGGGTTTTTTCCATTTCGCATTCGTTTCCCTGATTCTGTGGGCCGGTATTACCCACCTTGCAGAAACTACCTACTACATCGATGCCAGCAGCAAACTCACCCTCGATGGTTCCAGCAACGTCAATAAATTCACCTGCGCCTGCAATGACCAATTCCCGGAAAATACCCTCCGGTTTGACCTCTCCGACGGCGGCAAGTCCGCCCGTTTCTTCAACGCTCACCTCAACCTGCGCACCAAATCCTTAGACTGCGGCAACGCCCAGATGAATAAGGATATGTACAAAACTCTCCGTGCCGATCAGCACCCCAACATTCGCATAGAACTCACCCGAACCCAATTGCATGAGGCATCCTCGCTTTCTACACACGAATGGACGCCCCTGAAAGCTACCTCCTCCCTGACCATCTCCGGCGTGAGCAAACCCGTGGTGTTTGAAGTTAAAGCCAAAAGAATTTCCAAAGACCGCATCCGGCTCGTCGCTTCCAAAGATGTGCTCATGACCGATTTTAATATTGAGCCTCCCACTGCCATGCTGGGGCTCATCAAGGTCAATAACACCATCCGCCTCAACCTCGATCTGATTATCGTTACTACAGTAGGCTTGAGCTGATAACACCGGGATTATTTGTCGGTGTCCTTCTTCACACCGGCAGCAGCTTCCAGTATCTCGGCCACCGTGGAGCGCTTCTTATAATTGGGGTCAAATTGGCGATACAAAATGGTGCCGTCGCGGCCAATCAGATAAGTGGCAGGAATCGGCAACCTGACAGAGCCATCGGAATTGGCCTCCTCCAGCTTGGCTCCCAGCGCCGTGTTGTACAGGATTTTATTCCCTTTGTCCAAATCAAAAATGACATCGTAGGCAAGCCCGATGGCTAAGTCCTTATCGTGCAATACATCAAAGGTAGCACTGGTCTTTTCAATGGTCTTCTCCACGCGCTCCGGCATTTCAGGGGAGATGGCGACCACATTAAGCCCGCTTTCCCGAAGGAACGACAAGCTATCCTGGAACGTCTTGAGATGCCTGTTGCACACCGGGCACCAATATCCGCGATAAAAAACCAGTACCGTCGGCCCCTGTGCCAGGTAATCCGACAAACTCACCATCTGCCCGTGTTGATTTACCGCACTGAAGCCCGGCGCTGCCTGCCCGACGGCAAGCCCCTGCAATTCATCAGCCGATTGTGCCCGCACGGCAATGCTCAGGGTTAGACAAAAGAACCCCAAAAGCACAGTTTTATACCATCTTCTCATGAGTAATATTTTCTTTTTAAAGCAAATTTTCCCCTGGTTTATTGTTTTGACACCTCATACCCCGGTCCTTTTACAAAGCGACCCGGCATCGCGCCCGTATGCTCGCCGTCTTTCAGTACCTGTTCGCCATTGACAAAAACGTGCTGTACGCCTACCGCGTACTGATGCGGATTTTCGTAAGTGGCCTTGTCGGCAATGGTGGCAGGGTCAAAGATGACGATATCTGCAAAGTAGCCGGGGTATAAAAAGCCTCTCTTTTTCAGCTTCAGGCGGCCTGCCGGCATCCCGGTAAGCCGATTGATGGCTGTTTCCAAAGGAATGACCTTGCCGTCGCGCACATAAGTGCCCAACAGTCGTGCAAAATTGCCGTACGCCCTCGGGTGAGTAGCAGATTTCAGAAATACGCCCTCCGCTGCCGGTGCGGCCGCATCTGAACCGAAAGTCATAAAGGGCAAGGCAATCTGCGGCCTGATATTGTTCTCCGTCATCAGGAAATACACCACCCCAACGCGACTGCCATCCTGTATGACGAGATCCATGGCGGTTTCTTCCGGACTGGTATTCCGTATTTTGGCCACATCAGAAAGGCTTTTGCCGGTGTATTTTTTTAGGGTGTCATTGACGAACTCCACCAGGAGCAGGTTGTCGGCAGAGCCGGCAGCCGCGTAGAGATTTTCCCAATCCATGGCATCGGTTTGCATTTCCTTCTTCACCCTTTCGCGGATGGCCGGGTCTTGCAGGCGCTTAGCCCAGGCATCGTAGCCGCCCTCCTGTACCCACGGCGGCATGGCGGCATCTAGGCCGGTAGCCCCTGCCGTGTAGGTGTACATGTTGGTCGTAATGGGTACGCCGCGCTCCCGGGCTTCAAAAATTTTGGCGGCGGCCTGTCGCATTTTGTCCCAGTTTTTTTGTCCGGCAGCCTTGAGATGATAAATTTCTGCCGGAATACGCGCCTTGATGGAAATGTCCACGACCTCGTCAATGGATTCCAACAGGCGGTTGCCTTCGCTGCGCATGTGCGTGATATACATGCCGTTGTATGCTGCAGCGGCCTGGCAGAGCGCAATCAGCTCTTCATTGTCGGCAAACAGTCCGGGAGCGTAAATCAGGGATGAGCCGACGCCCAGAGCGCCCTCGCGCATGGCCTCGCGCACGAGCTCCTGCATGCGGGCCAACTGTTCGGCGTCGGGCGCTACATTGTCATAGCCCAGCTCATGGATGCGCACTGTGGCGGCGCCTACAAAAGAGGCTACATTCGGCGTAATGCCCTTGTCTTCGAGGTACTGCAAATACTCGCCGAGGCTGGTCCATTCAATATCGTACTTGATATCGCCCTGTGATTTGCGCAGATCGGTCTTCATGGCGGCATTGAGTGGCCCCATGCTCGAGCCTTCACCCATCACTTCGAGGGTGACGCCCTGCTTGAGGTCGCTCATGGCGCGCCCGTCGGCAAGAAGGCTTTCGGTAGCCCAGGAAAGCATATTGATGAAGCCCGGACTGACGGCGAGCCCTCCGGCATCGAGTTCGTTGCGGGCAGTTTTGCCGGTCAGGTCACCCATGGCGGCGATGGTATCACCTTGAATGGCGATGGCGCCGGGGTATGGCGGGTTGCCGGTGCCGTCGTAAATGACTGCATTGCGGATGATGAGGTCGTAATCGGGTTGCGGTGAACAGCCCCACAACAGGGCTAAGGCAAGCATCAATAGAGCCGGGCGAATCATATTTTTGGATTTTCAACGGCTACAAAGCTAATATGCCGCGCTCATTTACGCGGAAAATTGTGCAAAATGGCCCTGAAAGAGAAGTTTTATTCGCCTTTACCCCTATTTTTTGCCCTTTTGGGGCCGGTAAGCGGCAATTACGGGTTTGCCGGTTTTGCCTTCGCTGGAAAGGTAAAGCGTACCTCGTGCATCAAAACAGATGCCTTCTGGCTGTTCAAACAAGGATTTTTCTAATCGTTGTAACCGCAGTAATTCGCCGGTAGGAGCAAACACCGCCAGCAAACGCCCTTGTGCGGAGGGAATGTAGTAGTGGCCGGTAGCAGGATGAATGGCTATGCCGGATGGGCTGAACGGCAGCGCGCCTTCGCGGTCGGGGCGCGTCAGGAAATCCATGATTTTTTCTGCCTGGTCTGCCGGGTGAAAAACGGCAGGATTGGCCGTCATTGCTTTCAATGTAAGGCGCAGCACCGGCGTTTGTTGCAGGCTGAAATCGTGCAGCGAAAAGGCAAAGATGCGCCTTTCATCCGCCGGCATGCCCTCCGGACTCGCCTTGCAGGCCAAAAGCAGCCGCTGGTTGGCAGGGTCTGCTTCCAGGCCTTCCACGTCCCAGGCTCTGCTCAGGCCGGTTTTGAATTTTTCTACAGTGGGAGCTCCTCCCCGGGGGTCGGGCAGGATGCGGAAAATGGTGCCGTTGCTTTTTACGGCAAACAGGGTATCGCCCATGGCGGCAATGCCTTCGAAATCGCCTTCCGGAATAAAATCAATTCGACGGATGATCTTAAAGTGCCGGGGCTCCAGCTCAAAGATAGCACCGGTTTCGTCCTGTACCGCCAGCAGATTTTTGCCGTTGGGTGCCATAGAGAGTCCTGAAATTTCGCGGAGGGTATCGCTGATGACCTCGTATTTGTCGGGTTGCTTAAGCTGATAGGGAAAATTTTGTGAAAACATCTTTTCGGCACATACAAACAGGCTGAGCGAAAGAAACAATGACCGCGCATTTTTTAAATTCATAGCGATATGATCATGTATGGGAACAAGATGGACATGAAAAGGGTCGGCTCAGAAGTTTACCTCATCCAGGGTGTCTAAGCTCCAGGCCTCAGCGGGTGCGGCGAAGAGTGCTTTGGTTCGTTTCCAGGTGTGTTGAAACAGTTCAGATTGTCGGTAGGCGTGGAGATGCGCCTCGGAATCCCAGATGCTGAAGGTAAAAAAAATATGCGGCTCTGAACGACTTCGCCATAATTCCAGATGGCTACATCCCTCAAAGCCGCGAATGCGTGTTTTCATGTCCTCGAAAATGAGGATAAAATCGGTGGTTTTTTCCGGAAGGAAAGAGAGTTTTACGATTCTTTTGACCAAAGTTTCGCGATTATTTCGACACGACGAGCTTTCCATTCCAGCGTCCTTCAGCCGACTGTACGCGCAGGAAGTAAATCCCAGCGGGCAGGGATTCGGTGTTTTCCTCGTGTGGACTTTGCAGGATGCGGGTGCTGCGGAGTTGTTGGCCGCTTTGGTCGAAAATGTCGAGCAATGCGCCCACGGGTGCATTTTCGAGGTAAAAAAGGTCTGTGGCGGGATTGGGCGAAAGCCGGACATCCTGCAACACGACCGGTTCACGGGTGGAAGTGACGGTGATGCTTTGGTATTGGCCAAAGAAAAACACGGTATTGATGAGTGCGGGTTGCACGCAGGCGCCGTGGTTGGCGGTAGCGTTGACATTGACCGCCTGGATGTTGGGGGCACCGTTGGCGCGCATTACGGAATCGGCAACTACGCTGTTGCGGAAGGGCACCTGGTCATCGGCCTGGCAGTAAAACAGGCGGGTAGGAGCCTGGGGTGCCCAGTTATACACGTCATTGTCGGCCAGCGCCAGGTTAAATGGGTGATTCGGCTGTGCGATGATGGTGGCCACAACGCTGTCCTGAATCATATTGCGCGGTATGGAAGCGCCAAAATCGGTGGTGAGTTGCTGAATGAGCTGGTTGTTGAGCTCTGATAGGGTAAGCTGGCGGTTGAAATATTGGTTGGAGATGGTGGCGTAGGGCTCCTTGAGGTATTGCTGGGTGGAGTCGTAGATGTCGTACACCATGTTGTAGGTCAGCAGGGTATTGGGTACATAGCCCGGAAACTGATAGACGTTGTCGGAGAGGATGGATTCCCGCATGACGCCGGAGATGCTGTAAGGGCCTGAGAGCGGGGCCGAGGCGGTGACGGTAAATTCGTTGCTGAAGGATTCCTGGATGGTTTTGTGCATGGCCATGGCAGAGTATCCTCCCTGAGAGTATCCGGTGATGAACAGTTGCTCGTTGAGCGGGATGCCGTTTTGTTGGGCAAACTGTTTCACGGCGCGAAGCATGTCAATGGAAGCCGATGCTGCGGAGCCGCGATGCACGTAGGGATGGAAGCCACGGGAAGTGCCAATCCCCAATAGGTCGGGCATGGCGGTGACGTAACCCACGGAGCCGAAGATCATGCCGAGTTGATAGCCTCCCGCAAGCAGGGAGGGTGCGTCTAATGGGCCGTTGATGGTGCCGCGATGGCAGGTGAGGAGCGGAAAGGTAAATCCGGGCCTGATGGGCACGATGAGGAGCCCGGAGGCTGTATCCTGCTGGCCGAACACGTCAGGGGTGGTGTAGGTGATTTTATACATCCGCACGCCATTTTGCACGAGAGGTCCGTACTGTAGGGTCATTTGAGCCTGAGAAACGGTGCCTTTCAGTTCGCTGCTGACGAGCTGCTGCGCAAGCACAGGGGTGGCGATGGAGAGTAGAATTGCGAAAGTCAGGGTGTGTGAAAGTCTCGTCATGCGTTCATTTTTTCGATATAACGGGAATAAACTGAAATGGGTTTCAAAAATATGCGTTTTCTGCGGATAAAAAAGAAATTTTTGT
>CAYTNI010000004.1:0-24822 GCA_964439115.1 uncultured Saprospiraceae bacterium | reverse complement strand
CAGGCGGGGGTGCAGTTTCATCACGGTCCGTTTCTGGAGCTGGCCATTTTCATCAAAGACAAAAGATCTGTCAATCCAATATCTGTGCTCTCGGTAGTGTCGAATGATGATGAAGCCGAGGTCAACCTCCTGAAAGCACGCCACAGGCTGGAAAAATTTGTACAACATGCTTCTGCGAGTGAAACAAAAATCAACGTCATTACCACGCTGGATTACAACGTGGCGAGTGGTATCAGCAGGGTCTCCAGAGAAATTTGGGCAGATATTATCCTGCTGGGCTGGCCTCAACGTTCTGGCTTTATTGATAAATTAATTGGGGAAAAACTGGATGCCATCCTGACCAATACGGATAAGACCATTCTTATCTGCCACCTGCAAAATCCATTGGTTTATCATAAAAGATTAGTCATCGCCGTGCCGCCCTTGGCTGAGCATGAAAATGGCTTCCGCATGTGGGTAACCAAAATGGCAAGACTCGCCCGGGAGTTGAGCATCCCTATCCTTATGGTGAGTAATGAAATTACCTGGAATGCCGTTAGAAAATGCCTCAAATCCGCTAATTTAAGGACAACAATGACCTTGCAGCCCCATGCGGAATGGGACGAACTGCCCTTCGAAGATACCCTCATTCGCCACAATGATCTGGTGGTCCTAACCGCTGCCCGAAAAGGCGCTACCTCCTTTATGGGCGCTTTTGAAAACTGGCCGCAAAGGTTAGAGCGGCAATTCCCCGCCAACAGTAGATTCGTGATTTATCCCTAGCGACCCGCCTTGCTATTGCTTCGATGAAATTTTTGTTATGTTTCCATAGGAAAGCTATCCTTATATTCCCCACATTTCGCGCAACATGCCTTCCTTGAGCGAATAATGAGATACCCCCAGCTTTGAAATGCTGGCGTTTCTCAGGATAAACTCAATCAGTAGAAATCCGACAACGATTAAATCGGCGCGTTGGATGGGCAGGTTTTCCATGTTGCGGCGCTCCTCCAACGTAGCACGGGTTACCCGTTCAAATACATCTGGGAAGCCTCCTATGGGAATCTCTACAAATGGATTGGAAGCCCATCGCCCGGTAATCATCCCTTCCACCACATCAAAGGCACCCGCCGCACCAACCAGATACCGAACCGGATTGGCCTGCAGTACCTGGAACAATGGATGTAAGGTTTCTTCCAAAAAGGAATATAATGCCTGCTTTTCTTCTTGTAAGATAGGCTCATGGTGGTGAAAACGCCGATACAACACCGCCACACCCACCGGAAAACTCTGTGCCCATCGCATTCCTCCGGCATCCACAAGGATAAACTCCACACTTCCGCCGCCAATATCCATGATTAGCATCGGCTCTTCACCCATAAATGGACAGGCAAGGCTAACTCCCCGGTAAATCAAACGCGCTTCCTCCTGACCGTCAATGACCGTTATGGGAATGCCCGCCTCCTCAAGTGCCTTTTGTACAAAATGCCCGCCATTAGAAGCCGTGCGAAGCGCTGCTGTCCCAAAAGCACGCAGTGCCTGCACCTCAAAGCGGTCTAAATCTGACCTGAATTCGCGCAAGACTGTAATCCCTCGCTCGAAAAAAGCAGGCTCAATGAATTGGATACCACCAAAGCCGAGTTTGGTATAGGATTGAACACGGTGCACCTCCCTGAAACTGCCTTCCGAGTCGGGGTCGGCGATTAACAGATGGAAGGTATTGGTTCCCAGGTCAATGACGGCACTGCGATGTTTCACTGCCCGCCACCTTGAAGCCTGGAGAGGATATTGCCGTAGAAATTGACACCCGTTTGCGTCATGGAATTGGCAAATGCCGGCTTCCCCTCCTGGTAAAAAATGAAATAACTGCCTCCGGCACCGAGATAAAGGTCGGCTTCCAACATGGTTTCTCCCTTGGATTGGTAAAAGATATGCCCCACTGGTCGGTTGGCGGGGTTGTGCATCGGCGCTTGATCCGCAATTTGGGCAATTGATCCTTTTACACTGGCCTGGTCATTTTGACTCATGCTGAATTGAGGGTTGTACATGATCAGGTCAATGTAATCGCACTCAGCCACCAGGGTGCTCAATATTTCCATAGGCAAAGTGGGAAAAGCGGGAGAAGGAGGTGCTGTGGCCTGCTCCGGAGCCTTGGGTTGACAAGCAAACATCATCATGGCCGAAACAGCCAGCGTCAGGTAAGATTTCATGCTTTTATCTTTATGCTTATGCAAAATTAATATTTCTATCAGCATCGCGAACTACAAAACAGTTATTACGCTGCTCGAAGAAGCCCCAATAGATTTTCAAAATTGCCATCTGACTTGTGCCGATACCTGTGTGCGCGCCGGGCCGGCAATGGCATCTAACCCGCTGCCGATGGTTGTAGCGCTGCTCCAGCGGGTCTGTGCTATGCGACCTTCCAGCGTCAGTGCCCGAATAGGCTTGTATCGAACATTAAAATAAAAGCGATAGCCTGTTTCATAGTATGCCGGTATGGAGAACTGATACAGCAGGTTATTTTCATAAGCATAAAACCGAACCGCATAACCATCGGTATCAAAAAGGGCATACCTGGCGGTAAACCACAGCGGAAACCCTGTCGGTCGAAACAATACATCCTGATAAATGGCCATACCTCTTAAGCTTTCGCCCGAACCATCATCAAATACACCCCAATCCAGACGGGTTCGGAGCTCAAATGATTTGTGTAATTGCTGCGATAAAAACAGGCGCGCCTGTGTCAGCCGCGTTAATGTAAGATAATCCAGCGCTGCCAGATCGTCAGAGGCATTCAATTCCTTTTGCTCTAGCCGCCACTCTCCATGCACCGAAAGCCGCCTTCGTATTTCGTAGGTCACCCGTGCCCTGAACTCGTTGCCCCGGGATGGAGCGCTCGCATTAAAGCGAACCCATGGATGCGACCAGCGGTCAAAGTATAAATTGACCTTCCAGCCCCGTGCCGGCCTGTTTTCCAATCCTATAAACAAGCCTTCCTCATTTCGGGTACCTCCGGTTTCTCCAAAGCCATCCCCCGTAAGGGTGTGAAAATCCCTGGCATACCGCCTATGTACCATTACCGCATCAGTATGCCTGTCCAGACTGAACATCACGCCGTTCAAACCAGCGAAAGCTCCTCGGGCGCTTAGTGCATTTTCACCAAAAAAATGAAAACTCCTCCACATCCAGCCATAGTCGAAGGATGCACTCCCAAGCCGGTTTCCGTAAAAGTAATAGCGGGTATATAAGGGCTCCCTTTCGGGTAGTCCGGGGTTTATATGGCAGAAAATACCGTTGAGGGCCAAGTGCGCGCTTTGTCTTTTCCACTTCAGGGATGCTCCAAGGTGGGACTGCAGGGAAGCATTTTTCCCCTCAATTTCCCGTGTGTTACGGTGTAAGCCACTCAAATTCAGACTTGTAATATTAGTCTCTTCAGGGGGGTCAACGGTATCTACAGTGTCGGGTTCTGCTATGAAGGCAGAACGCCTGACGCGGGATACAAAGCCGGTAAATTCCAACTTGCGCGAGATAACCAGCGTTGCTGCCAGGCCCCGAAAATGAGCATCCTCATTGACAGATGTATAGGGCGCTAACGCCCGACCACTTCGCTTAACCCCAACGCCGGTACCGCCCTTTCCTCCCTGAAATCCACCTGCAAGTACGAGGCCCTGCCCAAAATTTGCTGTAAAATCTCCTACAATCAACGCTTTTAGGCTTTGAGTGTATTGTCGGAGTGCAAAATGGAAGGAGTAAAAGTCAAAACCGTAAGGATTACTACCTTTGAAAAACTCCTCCCCCCGATCTTTTTCTGCCGTCAGGCCAAGGCTCATCCTGTTGGAATAGGTTTGGCGATATCGCATATAATAATGGTGTGGGTTGCCGCGGAAGCGGGAATGTTCTTCCTCGCTTGCATTGAATCCGCGTTGCTGTTCCACAATGGCGGACCATCGCAGAAAAAGCGTGTGTTGGCTCTCCGCGAGCATCTTTGGTAGAGATAACTGGTAATCATCCAGATTGCCTCCGGTGGTGAGAAAAGGCATAACTTTCCGGATATCTTCAGGTGTAAATCCCGGAATGGTCTGAAGTTCAATAATGGAAATAAAAGGCCCGGTATTTTCCCGGTGCGAGAGGAGCCCGGCAACCTGGAATTCATTAAATAATCCCGACTCCCGAAGTTCTTCCGCATCCGCTCGGTTGACGTGAAGCGGTTTTCGAAGGTAATCCTCCCAAACTTCGGGCAGGGTATTGAAATCCTCTACGGAAGCATCCTCCTGACGTTGAAGTAGGGACTCCATAAGTTCTGCCGTCCGGGCTTCCGCCTGTATAAGCGTATCCGTTTGCGCCGCAACCTGCGAAACGCAGACAGCTACCAGCAATCGGGTGAATATCCTATGCATAGGAACCAGGGTTGTTTGGACAAAATTACCTCATGTCCAAATCTTTTTTCCCTTATGCCCCATCATTTTTTAATATGCTCAGGGTTACCTCATAAGCACAACTTCTCCTCGGAAAAGTTCCGATGCCCCGTCCAGGAATTCGATTTCTGCCGTCCATACATAAACGCCGGGCGATAGAGGACTGCCCCTGAATTTCCCATCCCATCCCAACTCAGGATCTCCTACAGGAATATCTGTCGCCTTGAAGACCATTGCTCCCAAACGATCAAAAACCTGAAATTGTCTGATTTTCTTCACATCATTGCCACCAAAAGGATGAAAAGTGTCATTGATGCCGTCGCCGTTGGGACTGAAAGCATTCGGAATGAATATCCTTCGGGTCTTATCCACCAGTATGATGATCACATCTGTAGCACCGCAACCAGAAAGTGTGTCGAGTACAGAGACGGTATAAGCGGTGGTCACGGTGGGGCGTATCACTACCCGCTGCGAATCGGCAAATATTTCTCCTTCCGAGGATTTCCAGGAAAATAGTGCACCAGGGCTGTTGGTTTCAGCATGAAGCGTGATGGAATCACCGAGCAGGATGGTCTGGTCATCACCTAAACTCACCAAAATATCAGGAGGAGGATTTACCACTATCGGAAAGGAAAAAATACAACCCGGGGTGTCTTGTATGCGCACGGTATAGGTGTTGGCCGGCAGCCCCTCAAACATGGGTCTGGTAATAAAGCTGCTGCTATCTAAAGCGTATCGGTAGCTTCCTGTTCCACCACTTACATCTTCAATAAAAATTATTCCGCCATCGGCTATGTTTCGACAATTTAGGTCCTCAATTTCAAATTGTGCGGTTATCGGATCCGGATGGTTCAGTACCAGACTCGCCTGGCCGGTACAACCAAGTTCATTTCGCACGGTCAGGGTGTAAGTACCTGCTGTAAGCCCTGCGTTTTGCACGCCGGTAATGCCATTGCTCCAGGATAGCACAAAATTTTGTCCGGGACCGGTTGCCTGTCCTGTTAATATGCCGTCACTTCCTTCATGACAACTCACCGGACGGGATACGGAAATCAACCCACCTACGGGGGCATCAGGTTGTGGAATTTGGATGCCTGCTGTGTCCCGGCATCCATCGAAGTTGGTCACCGTTACCGTATAGAACCCCTGGGTTAACCCTGGTACATTTTGCGAGAGCGCTCCGTTGCTCCAGGAAAAAGCAATGGGGGTGCCATTCGTACTTACTGCGGCTTCTCCGTCTGAACCTCCGAAGCAGGATACCGGTCTTGCCACGGTAGCGGTAGCGATAAACTCGGCCGGCTGCCCGATGGAAACGGGTAAGATTGCCTCGCAAAGGTTCTCATCGGTAACACGCCACTGGTAATTGCCTGCACAAATTCCCTGAATAATATATCCCGCTGCCTGCGGACCACTCCATGCCAATGTATAGGCTCCTGTTCCACCGGTTACAGATACTTCTACAGCGCCATCACATAAACCAAAACAGGAAACGCTATCATTGGATACGGGCGTAATGACTAATGCGGGAGGTTCACTGATTACAATCTGGAGGGTATCTACAGCAAAAGTATCTGCGGCAATAATCCTGTAGGTGCCGGCTGGAAGGTTGTTGAGAGATTGTTCCTGCATTGGCTGCAGCACTTCTCCCAGCCCGGAGGGACCTCCTCCCATGCGTTCCCAGCGGAATGAAAATGGCGCCCAGCCATCCTGAATCCGAAATTGAATTTCTCCATTAGTGTCTCCGGCACACCGCAGGGTATCCCCCTCTGCGAGCAGCTGAAGAGGCAAAACCTGGTCAATAAATACGGTTTGGACGCGCGCGCAGCCAAATCCGTCAGTTACCGTAACCGCACAACTTTGGTTGCCCGCAAGTGCTGTGGCAACAGGGCCGGTTTCTCCATTGCACCATTGGAAGGTATAATTGCCAACACCGCCACCCGCACTGGCCGTTGCACTGCCATTAAGGGCACCTGCGCCGAAAGCGGGTAGTTGTTGAGCTACCGTCAACTCCAGCTCCGGCAATACCAAAAGGGTCGTATTTACAATACTGTCACAACCGGCAAACAGGTTTATCCGCGATGTATATGTGCCTGATGCGGTATAAATTGAATCTCCCACCATCAGAGTATCCCCTGCACAAATGGTAATGTCCTGCTGGGTGACCGGTGTGATATCCCCGGCATCGCTCACTTGCAGCGAAAAGAGGCCGCGTCCTCCTGCTCCAAACCCGTCAAACATCACCCAATAGGTTTGGCCGGGGTACAAACAACTGATTTGAATCTGCTCATTCAGGGTTGCACCGTCATAGCGGCTGGCGAGGTGTTCTAATGGCTCGGAACAGTCCTGGCTTTCTGAGGTAAAGAGGGCGAGTTGTATTGCCCAGGGAGAAAGTTCCGTATCAGAAATCCCCTCGATGAGCACATGCCCTGAAGGTGGCGCCACAAAACTAAACCAAACCGAGGCCTGTACGGAAAAAGTCGGCACAAAAGGGTCATTTATGCTGGTGGCACAGAAGTTGGCGCGCAGCCCACTTGTACTTACTGATCCCCCTTCCGGCACTTCACCGAGCGCCTCGGCGCCACAGGGGGTATCCGAAGCTTCGGGTACAGGTACACTGCGCACCTGAAAACCAAAAGTTCCCTGGAAGCCGCCCGGCTCAATAAAATCTCCGTCAATCAATACGTAATACGTGGTATTGGGACTGGGGCACCACAGGTCAAGCCTGCAATCTGGCCGGCTCCAGTCGGCAATAGCGCGTATCAATTGCATGTTGCCTGAGCAGGTCTGGTTGGAAGAGGTGTAAACTGCAATCTGCGTATCGAGGTTATCGCCACTTTGCTGGGGGTCATCGCGAGCTTCCAGGATGAGCAAAGTGCCCGGATCAGAGCCCGTAGTAAAGGTGAACCATACGCCGTACTCGTTATTCCAGCCCGCTACAGCCGATACGGGGTTGGGTTCATTAAGTGCATCGGCGCATCGGTTGTGGTAAAGACCCTGGGTGGCATCTCCAAGCGTCTCTCCAAAGTTCAACTGGCCTAGATGTATTGGTGTACAGATGGAATTATACTGAATTACCGGAGCTTGTATGGTAGAAATAGTAAAGTTTACACTCCCGGAGGAGCTTTGTCCTGCGGGCAGGCTTAGGGTGTAATCTGAGTTTCCTGAGATAGGAATAACAAAATCCTGGCAAATGGTTTCACTACAGGATTCTGCAATTTGGCAGGTGAATGGCAATCCGTCATTTTCAAAAGCTCTAAAGCATACCTGAAGGGTGGCGGGCACGTCTGAAGGACATTCATAATTGGCCGAGTACGGTACATGGGGTAAGGCTGTGAAGCAGCCCGCTGTCCTCGGATAGGTAAACCAACTTGTGTTCTCCACATTGACCCTCCAGAAGGGATCCGGCGGCGAGAGAATATCAATACATTCGGTGTTCGAGGTACCATCGGTAATCGTGACCCTAACTTCCACCTGTGCAGAAATCTTGATTTGAACAACTCCCAAAATGAAAAAGAGCGCGATAGCAGGATTGCGAACTTCGCGTTTGAACATGAGCAAATAGATTTAAAAAAAATGAACCAAACTATATTGATGTAACATGCTGAGAGGCCAATTAACATAAGTTTTATTGGAGGAGCAACATACGCTAAATTCATGAACTCACGAAATGCTGCATGGCGCGGTCAAATCCGGCAAGTTCAGCCTGGCTTATCGAATGAAAAAGGAGGAGACAGTTGCTAAAGGAATAAAACACATAACGCTTTATGCGTCGGGTTTAGTTTGGGGAGTTTATGTAATTTCAACCCCTCAAGGCTTTCCAATGATGTCCAGGCACTTTTATCCGCGTATTTTTCTCAGTGTAGCTGTATTAGCACTGGCAGTTTTTCTGCTATTTTACAAATTAGGCGATGCTCCGCTGAGGATCTGGGATGAGTCGCTGTTTGCGATGCGGGCTTATCACATGGCGGAGATGGGGGGATATTTATCCAATTTTGATCAGTTTCCCGGGATTACTTTTTACCGCAACCTCAAGCCGCCCTTTGGAACATGGTTTCAGGCGCTTTCCTTCAGGTATTTCGGATATTCCGAATGGGCACTCAGGTTTCCGGTGGCGATATTTGCCTCCTTGCTGATGTTGTGGTTAATCCTGCGCGGTCACCAGATGGCCGGTCAGTCCTGGGCCGGCGTGCTGGCAGTATTAATCCTTCTTGGCTCTCCGGGATTTTTCCGGGATCATGTAGCCCGAACGGGCGACCACGATGCCATTTTACTGCTTTGGATGATGGCGGGGCTGTGGCTGTGCCAGATGCTGAGTTTGCCGCTTTCGCCAAACAAGCGGCGTCTTTACCTCTTGATGTGGGTATTAACCCTATTTGTCGGCTTTCTTACCAAAAGTTTTTTTGCATGGATGATGGTACCTGCCTGTCTGTTATTTTGGATTTGGAAAGGTAGCATCGGTTCTTTGTGGCGCGATCCCTTTTCCTGGGGAATGGCCTTGTTGCTTGGAGCAGCGGTTGGGCTTTACTACTGGAGTATGGAGCGGGCATTCCCAGGCTTCATTCAGTTTGAATCAGATACCGTACTGGGAAGGTATGTCAAGGTACAGGATAATCACCAACTGCCTTGGAATTACTATATCCATGCCTTTTTTGCTTCCCGGTTTTTCCCCTGGTGGTGGCTATTGCCAATACATCTGTACCTACTTTTTCGAGTCAGGGATGAAGCTTTCAGAAGTAGCGGGGTGCTGTTGTGGCTGGCAGGAGTTTCTCATTTGGCCATCATTACAGGTTCCACCACAAAACTTGACTGGTACGATGCGCCCCTATTCCCTATCGCTTCGTTGATGGCAGGGGCTGTAGTAGGGTATCTAATGACATCGGTGGAAGTGAATCGCTGGGTAAAAGGTGCTATTGCGATTTTTGCCTTATACGCCCTGCTGGTGGGTTTGGGAAATAGTTTGCGCACCGCTGCCAGCCCTCAACTTATCAATCCGGAGGAGGCCTATCAACCGTTTATGCGCTATTTGCAGCAGGAAAGGCCGGATTTGAAAAAATATACCATTTATGGATACGAGTACAATGGCCAAACCGGATTTACCGCAAGATACTGGAATGACCATCGCGGATACCAAATTGCGGTAGCCGTATTTTTTCCCTCCGACGGATTTGAAGCGGGAAGCTATGTCATAACGTGTAGCCAGGAAAAAGCTGACCGCTTGCTACAGTCACAGGAAGCCATCAGCGTCATAGCGCAAGGGGGGTGTCAATTATGGGAAGTAAAGGGAGGGATGGTACAATAAAAAAGAAAGTCGCACAGGATATGTGCGACTTACTGGCAATGATTAAAAATCCACGAATATGAAAAAAAAGAATTTCCGAATTGATGTTACTTACTGATTGTTAACGCAAAAGTAATACTGAAAAGTGTAATTGCGCTATAATTATCACTTTACGGTTTAATCACTTCAAATTTCTTGCGAATCAGGCCTTCCGGTGTTTTTACAGAAAGGAAATAGATACCATTGTCAAGTTGGTTGACACCAATTTGAGCGTGACGTGCATACATTTTGCCGGTTTTATAAACCAATTGCCCCATGATATTGAACACCTGAATTTCCTCGAATTCTTTACCACCGTTGAGATGCACATTGAGGTAATCGCCAACCGGGTTGGGCCATATTTTCAAAAGGTCCTCGTTGAGGGGCACTTCTGGATGGTCGAAGCGAATGGTGATATTCACTTTTTCAATTTCGACGCCGAAGGTTTGGCCGTTTCCACCCATCATGGTAGAGAGGCCGCCACCAACCTCTGTTATGATCTGATTGCCCCCAAGGCGGATACCGGTAAGGTCATCTACTATAATAAGGTGTACAGTACCGATTTCGCCGGCACCGCTAGCCGGCCTTCCTGTGGTGCGGGTAAATCCGGTTTCCAGGAGACCTTCCATATTGTTGCGGTTCATGAAGAGGATAGGCGAGTTATAGGAGAGCCAACTGTTGTGTGAAAAACCGGCATATACGCTGGATGGCACAAACAGCGATGGATTGTACTGGAATGGGAATGTCAGGCCATAGACGTTGACAGCAGGTTGAGTGGGGGAGCCCAGCAGCATTTTCAGCTCAACTACGTCACCGGGGCCGGCGAAAATATTACCGGTAAGGTTGATGGTGTATGGAGAAAGTGAAGTATTGCGAACATTAATCCCGTGGGTATTGCCGTAGAACTGGCTGATTGCAGCTGTATCCACAGCGGATACGAAGCCGTTTCCATCGGCATCCAGGTGTTTGAGGTCAACGGGGTAAGCCACGAATGGGTTTTCCCAGTTGTCGGAGTATTTGCCGTACCAGATGCCTGGATTATTATCCGGGCGAGGTAACCCAGCTTCACCCATATAGAGGCCGATAGGGAGCAGGTCTTCCATATTGACGGTTCCGTCGAGGTTGGTATCGCCGGTCCAGATGCAGTCGTTGAAGCACATTGGTCCGTTTCCCTGGCCAACATCCAGAATTTGCACCTCAATTTTTACTGTCCGCATAAAAGTACATCCACCGGAAGCATTTGATGAAACGCAATAGGCGATTTCGAACTCATCATCGCCAGAGTTCACCCCGTCTTCAGGGATGTATATTACCATGTTATAGCCCGTGATATTTTGACCGAGCAGGGTAGTATCCACGTTGCCGGGCAGCAGAAGCACCTCTCCGAAATCCGGTTGATCCGTCACGAAGAACTGGAAGTTTGGTACAGGCACGTTATTGCCGATGACCAGGGGTGTCACTTTGGGCGTGTACATCTGGTAGGTGGCGGCCGCCGGTTCAAAGTTGCTGACCACAATACGGGCTGTTGCAGTTTCCAGGCTGGAAGATCCGAAGGGTCGGCGTGAGGTATATTTGAAGCTATCAGTTCCAGTGAAGCCGGGGTTAGGCACATAGGTTACCAATCCGTTGGCCGGGCCGGTGACGAGTGTGCCGTTGGCTGGCTGTTGGGAGATGTTAAACATGAGGGCGGAGGTGCCGAAAGCATCGTTTTGAAGTACGTTGAATTCGACGGCAACGCCCGGTGTGGTGAAGGCTACATCATCCTTGGCGAATTGGTTGAACTGCGTGTTCAACACGGTGATGATGGAGCGGATTTGGCGGTTTCCATCGGAGAAGAGAATCTCGTCAGCGCCGGTAAAGTTGTTGTTGGGCGTATATTCCGGTAATTCGACACCGGAGGACTGATAAGTTCCGGAGTTTGGACCGGCTATAGGCTGAAAGCCGGGAGGCAAAAGGAGGCTTTGCGTAGTGTTTTTGTGCGTATATACCCTCAAAGTATCTGTGGAAGGAGTATCTGTGGCAGTTACGTGAATACTGACATTGCCGTTATCGCAGTTATTGTCATCATCGCAGACGATGTAGTTCAGCAGAGCGATTCCGCTGAAGCCGGGTGTCGGCGTAAAGGAAATTTCGGATTGCCCGGGGCTGAAAGTTGCCTCACCATTATTGACAGAAGAGATGCTGCTCAGTACGAGCACATTGCGGCTGCTGAAATCATTGTTGAGCACGTTGATGGACACCGGCACACCCGACTGGGTAGCGGCGTTATCCTGACGAGCGATTACTTTTGCAGGCACGACGGTGATATAGACGTCAATGTACTGGAAGCACTGGGACACAATCGGGCAAGTCCATCTGGAGATGCGGATGAAATCCTGACCGATAAAACCATTTTGCGGCGTGTAGGTGAGCTTGTAGTTTGGCGAGGAGCCGTTCAGTCCGAGTGTGTAGGTGCCGTGTGACGGCGGAGTGACCATGCCGGGGGGCATCGGTGAGGATGTTAGGTTGTATTCTGCAGGAGCACTTTCGTAAGTCTCTAGCAGAATACTGGTCTGACCTGCTGCAAGTAGCGGGATTGCCGCTGCAAGTAGCAGAAACAGAAGCCTTTGTAAAAATAAGTTCATGGTTCGTGGATTTTCTTCAAAACGTTAATACAAAGTAGTTTCTCTAGTATGTCAAAATTTGGTGCAAATTAGCGAAAAATTTTTGAAATGCGCAACACTAAACTGTATTCAATTTTAGAACATTTCGACAAATATGAGCTCAACAGGCTCAGAAAATATTTGCAGTCTGCTTATTTCAATAAAAATCAGACGCTTATAGAGCTTTTTGAACGGCTTGCAGAAGATATTGCCGGAGAAAAAAAATCGGATCTTGAAAAAGAAGATGTATGGGCAATGCTTCAATTACAAACACCTTTCGACGACGTGCGGTTTCGGAAGTACTACTCCGACCTGTTGAAACTGGTAGAGGGGTTTCTTTGCCAGCAGGTTTATGAGGCTGACCCGGTCAGGCAGGCTGCCGACCTGATTAGAGCTGTTGGTCTGCGGAAAATCGAAAAACTTTACAACAGCACCATGAAAACTGCCCGAAGGGTATCTGAAACCCAGCCTTTCCGGCACTCGGAGTTTCACCTGAAGCAGTACCTCATAGAGCTGAACTACTACCGCATGATGGAGTTCGAGAATAAACGCGGTGCCCGTACCAACTTCGAGGAGATTGCCACCAACCTGGACGCATTTTACCTGGCCGAAAAACTTAGGATTTCCGCCTCGGTGCTCACCCAACAACATTTCGTTTCCCAGGAGTACAAAGTACAGCTTATCGCTGAAATTCTGGAGCACCTCCGTCGGGAAGACTATCAAAATACGCCTGCCGTAGCGGTCTATTACCAGGTCTATCTCACCGTATCCGAGCAGGACCAGCTCGAACATTACTTCAAACTAAAAGAACTGCTCGGCAAATATGGCCTCGTCTTTCCCAAGGATGAGGCTATAACCATATATTATTCTGCTGTAAACTACTGCATCCGACAAATCAATCATGGTAACCTGCAATTTAATCAGGAGCTTTTTGATTTGTATAATGACCTGATTGAAAGAGAGATAGTTTTTTTGAATGACGAATTGTCACCGTGGGATTTTCGCAACATCGTACTGGTGGGGCTTCGCGTCGGTCAATATGAGTGGGTTGAGGAGTTTATCCATAGTTTTAACCATAAGATACCTGAACTCTATCGCGAAAATGCGGTGACTTTTAATTTGGCCCAGCTGTTTTTTTACCAAAAAAAATACGACAAAGTAATCGAAAAACTACGCGACGTGGAATACGAGGATGTCTCCTACAACCTCAACTCAAAAACCATGCTCCTTACCACTTATTACGAAACCGAGGAATTTGAACCGCTTTACTCCCTTTTTGACAGTTTTCGCACCTATATCAACCGGCAAAATAATATTCCGAAAGACAGGAAGGAGAATTACAAAAACCTCATCAAATTCACCAAAAAATTAACCCGCATCATGCCCGGGGACATTTCTGCCATCCAAAAACTGGAAACGGAAATTGCCGATACCCGAAACGTCGCCAGTTTGAAATGGCTCCAGGAAAAAATTGAGGAGCTAAAATAAAACAGCCCCCGGATGAGGTATCCGGAGGCTGGTTTGGTGCCGAAGGCGGGGGTCGAACCCGCACTCCCTTTCGGGAACACGCCCCTGAAACGTGCGCGTCTGCCAGTTTCGCCACTTCGGCTTTTAATCAATACTTTGATTGATGCTACTGAGTATCAGGGTAATCGTACCGAAGGTGGGACTCGAACCCACACACCGTAGGGTACACGATTTTGAGTCGTGCGCGTCTACCATTCCGCCACTTCGGCAACCTTATTTTCTATGCCCTTCTTTTAGAGCGGTGCAAAATTAGATAATGTTTCTCTAATGCGCAATAGATAACGCTTTTTTAGAAAATATTCTTTCACTTTCGGAAGTACGCCCTCTTCCCCAGGGCCTCTGTCAAAAGCCTCCAACTGCGGTACAACGGCTTCCCAAAGCGCCTTTTCCACTTTATTCAGATCGTCAAGTATCTGGCGATAGTGCTCCGGGTCAGGGTCAAACTCCAACTCCATAACGGCTTCGTTAAATTCCATCATCTCCGCAAGAAATTCCTTGGGGAGCGCATGCTGGCCTTCCTCCTCCCACATGCCGTGGAGCTCAAGTATGTACTTCATCCGGCGGTCAAAATCCGATAGGGTTTGCCATGCCTGATTGTTCATGGTGGACAGCTCCAACACTTCCGCCTGTCTTTCCGCTGATTCCAGCGTGAAAAAATCAGGATGATATTTCTTGCTGTTGGCATAGAATGCTTTGCGCAGCTTGTCTTCATCCAGCATAAAGCGCTCCAGCATGTCAAAAAATTCAAAATAATTCATTCATTGTTGATTTTTAGCTGCTTCCCACAACGTGCGAGCATCACTCCTCAATCTTGCCAGCGCTCCGCATCCGGTTTGACCGTCACGGCCAGCCTCCTGAAAAAATGCCCGCGCCCTTCATAAGCTTGCCTTCCTTTTTATTGTTTTTGGTCTGATGTGCGAAATGCATTATCAAAAACCTCGCTTCCTGAATTCGTTGTACATTCGCATAGCTCTTGAAATCGCGTCTTTATCTGCATGCCGGTCGGTGACTGCTTGTCCACAGCGTTCCAGCAGTGTGAAGTTAATTCGGCCATCCGTATTTTTTTTGTCGTTGGACATTAGTTCCAGCAAACGCCCGAAAGCTTCTTCGGGTAATTCAGGCAATCCTTTGAACATATTTCCCAGCAAATGGCTGATATCGAGCGCTTCCTGCTCCGAGAGTCCGGCCATGAACGTGGATAGCTGGGCCTCAGCAATCATGCCCAAGGCAACGGCTTCTCCATGAAGGAGAGGGCTATCGCTTTCCAAAGCCCACGACTCTACGGCATGACCTATGGTGTGCCCAAAGTTTAGTGCTTTGCGGATGCCCTTTTCAAAGGGGTCTTCCTGAACGATTTTCCGTTTGATTTCCAGTGTTTGCTGCAGGGTGTCGGGCAAGGTCATGTAGGCCTCCGGAGTGCCTGCCTGCCGGATAGCGCGCCACTGCCCGGCATCTGCAATCAGGGAGTGTTTGATAACTTCTGCAAAGCCGCTGCGAAACTCTCTGGGCGGGAGCGTCTGCCAGAATTGAGGGTCGATACACACGGCAAAGGGGTCTTTGAAAAAACCGATGCTGTTTTTTAATCCCCCAAAGTCTATGCCCAGCTTTCCGCCAATGGAAGCATCCACCTGTGAAAGTAGCGTGGTAGGAATCTGAATAAACTCGATGCCCCGCTTGTAGGCGGCAGCACAAAAACCACCCATATCCCCAATCACACCCCCGCCAAGATTGAGCAAAATGGCGTTTCGGTCGGCTCCTGCCTGTAACAGCGATTGCCAGATGTGCTCGCAGGTACGAAGATGTTTGAACGATTCTCCGGCGGGTATTTCAATTATGGTATAGGACGCTTTTTTCGGCAATAAGGGTTGGAGTATCGGCCAGCAGCAGGAACGGGTATGCTCGTCCACCAAAACGAAAATGGCTGAGCCCGGCCAATGCCCGAGGAGGGGCGGAAGGCTTTTTGCCAGTGGTCCGACGAAAATGCTGTAACTGCCTGCCTGAAGAGATTTCATGCCGATCGCCTGATTTTAGTCTTCTGTTGGGTAGTGTTTCAGCACGAAGCGCCGCGTCATTTCTATAG
Source organism: uncultured Saprospiraceae bacterium (assembly GCA_964439115.1). Lineage (GTDB taxonomy): Bacteria > Bacteroidota > Bacteroidia > Chitinophagales > Saprospiraceae > UBA2329. The sequence goes on along the minus strand of CAYTNI010000004.1, from coordinate 8,865 downwards.
CCATGACACCGGCGAACTCGATATTTTTTTTGCGGTCTTTACCGGCTTTTACGAGGCGGGCATGGGTGTGTTCGGAGTTACCCACGGCTATCCAAATGGTTCCTACCGGTTTGTCCGGAGTGCCGCCCGTAGGCCCTGCGATGCCCGAAATGGCTACGGCGATATCCACAGGAAGGGTGTTCAGCAAGCCCTGAACCATGGCGCGTACCGTTGCTTCGCTTACAGCACCATGTGTTTCAAGGATGGCACTATCAACCCCAAGCACCTTCATCTTTATTTCATTGCTGTAGGCGATTACTGAGCCCTGAAAGTAATCCGACGCGCCCGGAATGGCGGTAAGCCGATGTGCGACATAACCGCCGGTACAACTTTCGGCAGTGCCGAGGCTCAGTCCACGGCTTTTGAGCAACCGGCCGAGTACTTGTTCCAGGTCCTCTTCATCATACCCGTACAAAATGTCTGGTATCAGGGCTTTGAGTTCGTTTGCTTTCGCATCGAGTAGCGCATTTACCGCCTCCTGGCTGTGGTCGGAATAGCTGAGCCGAAGCCGTACTTGTCCAAGATTGGGCAAATAAGCGAGTTTCATGCCTTCAGGGAGCTGATTTTCAAAGTCATCCAGTCTTTCGGCAATTTTTGACTCGCCCTCCCCGGCTGTTCGGAGGGTGCGGTGCCCCATGGGCCGACCCGGAAAATGCTTTCGGAGGCGGGGCAATACTTCCTCAGACATCAGGTATTGCATCTCGTAGGGTACTCCCGGCATGGATATCAGGATGCGCCGACCGTTTTCAGCGGCAAACCACATCCCCGGAGCCGTACCCATTTTATTGGGGAGTAGTATGGCATTTTGAGGCATGAAACACTGTAGCCGATGCACTTCGGAAGGCGTGCGGTTGAGTTGGGCAAAAAATTGGCTGATGTGGTCATAGGACGACTCGCTGAATACCATGTCCACTCCGAAATAGTCGGCGATGGCCTTTTTGGTGATGTCGTCCTTCGTGGGGCCGAGGCCACCGGTCATTAGCACGACATCTGCACGGGACAGAGAAGTGCTGATGGCTTCTATAATTTCTTCGTGGCGGTCTCCCACCGAAAGGATGCGCTCTACTGCGGCACCATTGGTGTTGAGCTGTTTGCCAATCCAGGCAGAATTGCTGTCGATAATCTGGCCTATCAGGATTTCGTCGCCAACGGTGATGATGTGAACTTTCATGAGCGCTGTTGTGCTTGATATTTCCTTACGGAATGACAAAGGGGTGATAATTGTTTAAGGAAAAACGTCAAAAGCTACTTCTTTGGGCGAGAACTTTTCTAATTCCTGGTTTTTGCGCACCAGCAGCCTGCCATCTTCAGAAACCCCCTCAATGGTGCCTTCAAAAACCAAACCGTTAGCACGTCGGAATCTGGAGGAAGTATGGGCTCTGAACAAATGGTCGGTGTAATGCCGGCTTATCTCTTCCAGATTGCCTGCGCGCAACTGAGCATAACGTGTGTCGAGCTGAAAGCATAGCACTTCGCGCAGGTTTCTGAGGTTGAAGGATTGCCCGGTAATTTTTGCCAAAGAGGTGGCATGGGGTAAATGATTGGGGAATTCAGACTGGTTGACGTTGATGCCGATTCCCGCAATACCATGCTGAAAGCGGTTGCCCTGGAGTTGTGTTTGAATCAAAATACCTGCTACCTTGCCATTCCCGACAATGATATCGTTGGGCCATTTAATGTAAACGGGGACTGGAACGTAGGGGGCCAGCGTGTCTCTGACAGCGAGTGCGATGGCTTGATTGAGCGAAAAATGTCGAACCGGCTGAAGGAAGGAAGGTAATAAGACCACACTCATGGCTATATTTGCTCCGGGTTCGCTTTCCCATTTGGCACCCGCCTGTCCTTTTCCATGGGTTTGAGCAGCAGCCGAAACAACAAGCCCCTCCACAACTGTCTCTTTGCGCAATAGTTCCAGCGCGTAATCGTTAGTAGAACCCAGGACCGGGAATTCCAAAAGAACTTTTCCAATCATACTGGTGTTTTTTGTTCTGTCAGAAAAAATGCTCTATTTCGCACTTTTCTAAAATTCACTTGCAAAACTAACAAATTCTGTCTTTGAATTCACCAACCACCCTCATCGCCCACGCCGCCTTGACTGCAGAGGCACTTAACGACCTCATAATTGACAGTATCCAGGATATTAAGGGCAAGCGCATTCTCAAGCTTGATTTGCGCAAAATTCCGGATGCTCCCGCTGATTTTTTTATTATCTGCGAGGGCGATTCTACAACGCAGGTCAGGTCCATCGCTGAAAACGTGGAGCGCCGCGTTAAATACGAAGGCCACCTGCGTCCCGCTGCCAAAGAAGGGGAACGCATCGCCAGATGGATATGTATAGATTACTATAATACTGTGGTGCACGTTTTTCACAAAGAGACCAGAAGTTTTTACGAATTGGAGGATTTGTGGGGAGACGCCATCTTCACGGAATATGAAAGTTTATAGTGGCAGGCAGCCTTTTGGCAACGAAAAGCCGCCTCATGCGTTTAAGGTTAGAATAGACCAAAGAATTTAGTTGGAATGGAAAAAAAGCCACAAGAGGATAATAAGCCAGGCGGATCAGGTATTTTCGGCTCTTTTTGGATATATGGAGTCATCATAGCTTTTCTGCTCGCTTTCCACTTTTATGGTGTGGGCTACGCCAAGAGAGAGCCTATCACGATATCCAGATTCCTGGAAATGGTGAAAACCCAGGATGTGGAAAAACTGCTCATCGCCGAAGAGAGCAGAGAAGCATACGTGTATATCCGCAAAGATAGACTCGAGGCAAATGAGGCCTACAAGGATGCCGTCCAAACGGGTATGGCCGATAATCGCCACCACTACTGGCTTAAAACAGGGCCGGTTGACCCATTCATAAAGCAGCTTGCTGAGGTTCAAACTGAGGCCGGTATTCCAGCGCAGGAATTTCTGGTAGCCGACTACAAGCAGCCCAGCGCCTGGCCGGCCATCCTGAGCTGGCTGCTCCCGATTGGACTTATTTTGCTCATTTGGATTATTGTCATGCGGCGCGTGGCAGGCGGCCCCGGCGGCCCCGGCGCCCAGATATTCAATATCGGAAAGTCAAAGGCTACCCTTTTTGACCAGAATACCAAAGTTGATGTAACCTTTGAAGATGTGGCTGGGCTTAACGAAGCCAAAGAAGAGGTGATGGAAGTGGTGGATTTTCTCAAAAATCCCAAAAAATATACCGCACTGGGCGGAAAAATTCCCAAAGGTGTGCTCCTGGTCGGTGCTCCAGGTACCGGCAAAACGCTGCTCGCCAAAGCTGTAGCCGGCGAAGCAGGTGTTCCCTTCTTTTCTATTTCGGGCTCCGATTTCGTGGAGATGTTCGTAGGTGTAGGCGCATCCCGCGTACGCGACCTCTTCCGTCAGGCACGCGAGAAAGCACCCTGTATCGTATTTATTGACGAAATTGACGCCATCGGCAGGGCAAGAGGACGTTCCAACATCCAGGGGGGCAACGACGAACGCGAAAATACCCTCAACCAGCTCCTCGTGGAAATGGACGGCTTCCCCACCGACAAGGGAGTAATCCTCATGGCTGCTACCAACCGCCCGGACATCCTCGATCAGGCACTCATGCGCCCCGGCCGCTTCGATCGGCAAATTGGCATAGATCTCCCTGACCTACAGGGTCGCGCATCTATATTTTCTGTGCACCTCAAGTCCATCAAACTGGCCGACGGCGTTCAGCCTGCCGCCTTGGCCGAAATGACTCCCGGGTTTGCTGGTGCCGATATCGCCAACGTATGCAACGAAGCCGCACTCATCGCCGCACGCCGCAACAAACGCGCGGTGGACATAGATGACTTCAACTCCGCCCTGGATCGCGTTATCGGCGGCCTGGAAAAGAAAAATAAAATTATCTCTCCGGAAGAAAAGGAAATCATCGCCTACCACGAAGCCGGTCACGCCATCTGCGGCTGGTTCCTCGAACATGCCTCCCCACTGGTAAAAGTTACCATCGTACCGCGTGGTATAGGTACACTGGGCTATGCCCAATACCTTCCAAAAGAAGAGTATATTACCCGTACAGAACAAATTCTCGACCGCATTTGCATGACCTTCGGAGGGCGAGCAGCCGAGTCCATCATCTTTGACAAGGTTTCTACCGGTGCCCAAAGCGATCTCGATCAGGTCACTCGTATGGCTTACAGCATGGTCACCGTCTTCGGCATGAACGATAAAGTCGGACAGGTCTCTTTTTATACGCTCGGACAGGATCAGTTTCAACGTCCTTATTCCGACTCTACCGCATCCATGATTGACAATGAAGTGCGCGTACTGCTGGACGAACAGTTCGAACGCGCTAAAAATCTGCTGCGCGAACGTCGTCAGGAACTGGAAGCACTGGCCCGCACCTTGCTGGAAAAGGAAGTCCTTCTCAAATCCGATATCATAAAACTCATCGGGCCACGCCCCGGTGAAGCAGTGAACGATTCTTCCAACAACAGTGAACCACTACCGGAAGAAGCACTTAGTGAAGTGCCGCAATAGGGCAAAAGTCCTTTATCTTTGCCGGAAAAATTGAGTATGGAGCCATTTTCCCCCTCTCATATTACCGAACTTATCCGTCGCAGGCGTTCCGTATATCCTAAAATGTATATACAAAAGCCTATTCCTGAAGAGCTTATTTTGGAGGTTTTGGAAAACGCCAACTGGGCACCCAACCACAAACTTACCCAGCCATGGCGCTTCCAGGTATTCAGGGGGGCTGCGCTGGAGCGACTTGGAAATTTCATGGGAGAACGGTACAAAGAGCAAACGCCTCCGGAAGCGTTTTCTGAAATGCAGTATCTGAAAATCTCCGGCAACCCCAAACGCGCCGCCGTTGTCATCGCAGTGTGCATGCAGCGTGATCATGAGGAACGGGTTCGCGAATGGGAGGAAATTGCCGCAGTAGCCTGTGCAGTTCAAAATATGTGGCTCACCTGCACTGCTCATGGGATTGGCTCTTATTGGAGTACTCCCTCAGTAATACTTGCTGCCGACGAATGGCTTGGTCTCGACACAGGAGAACGCTGTCTCGGGCTCTTCTACATGGGTTACTACGACGAAAATACCCCCTTGCCCGCCAAAAGAAACCCTGTCGAAGAAAAAACCGTTTGGGTCAACGAATAATTTCTAGCATGATACCTGTGAACCGTCAGGCGCTTTATTTGGCGCCCAAAAAGGCCTTAGTGGATTGGGTTAACTACGTTTTTCCGGATGAGGAAAAATTGTCTTCTGAAGATGCCCTGGCACACGACTGGGGCACTGTTTATCTCGTCCCTGAATTTATGACCGAAGATGAATTTCGGGAATGGCTTAAAGAAAATTTCCAGGCTTTCTTTGAAAATGAACTTTTTGAGTGGTGCGAGGATGAATCTCAATGGCCCACTCCTCTGTCCTGGGAGCTCTTCCAGGAATGGTTTCACGTGTCTTTCCAATCCGTAGTACTCGATACCATTGACCTGCCGCTCGAAAAAGAGGATGAACCCGAAGATTGGGAGTTCTGACCCAAAAATCACCGCGAGGTACTGACAAAAATCACTTCGTTAGCTCGATTTACTAAATAGCTTTGCTTCTCAACTCTAAAATCGCGCTATGTATCTGGTTAACTGGCTTCAAGCTAATCTTCTGATGGTCTTTACCATCATGATCCTCATCGGCATCCCCTTGATTATTGGAATCGTGGTGTTCTCCAAGAAGAAAGATAGTGGAGATACTCCCAATTAGAATAATTTATTTTTGTTGTTAAGTCTGTAGTCTGCCGACCATAATCCTCCGCCTCGAAGCAACAGAAACAGGCTGCCAAGTAACATGGACCAGTCTGTTCTGCTGCCGTGCATCATTTCCCAAAATCCTTTCTCCGCCAGAAGATCTGCTTTGGTGGTGAAAATAGCCACAGTAATAATAATCAGTAGAGGGATGCTCGCCAGGCGTGTCAGGAGCCCCATCAAAACCAGCCCTCCACAGACTATCTCAAAGGTTCCAACAAAACTGCCCAGAAATTCCGGGGCCGGCAATCCTATTTTTTCAAACCTCCCCGCCCCCCGAATGGCAGGAAACAAAAACTTCTGGATGCCTTCCGAAAGAAAGACCACTCCTACAATCAGGCGAATCAGAATTGTCGTCCTGGAAGCATCGGTCTCTATGGTTTTTCTGAACATTGCCCTTCTTACTTAATGTTATCTCACCAATTCAATCCAACCGCTCTGTAATTCAGGAAGTACAACTACTCCGCCGACCCGCCGCTCGAAAATCCGGCAGGTATAGTAATAAGTGCCCGACGGGAGTTCCTGCCCGGCAGTATTGACCCCGTTCCATTCCAGGCCGGGATCACCGGTTTTGAAAACGAGTTGCCCCCATCGGTTATATACATTAAACTCTACCCGTTCGATAAAACAGGCAGCCCGGGGCCGGAAAATGTCATTGAAGCCATCGCCATTGGGCGTAAAGGTATTTGGTAACTCATAAGACGGACAATTATCCACACATACTGCCTGGCTGAGTGAACTCTCATTGCCGGCAGTATCAATGGCGCTGACCGCATAACATCCTGCAAGTCCGCGCTCCGGCTTATGTTCAAAGCGGAGTACGGCGCTGCCGGGCAGGGTTTCGATTTCTTCAAACGCATCTAGCTCCGACGCTGCAAAGTAGATCCGGTAGGCTGCTACATCCCGGTAGGTTTCCGGGCAAATATTTTCCGGCGCATCCCATTCCAGTGTGTTGAAGAGCAAATCTTCGTCCTCGCAGTTGAAGTTCTCTCCACATGCATTTATTACCTGTAATTCAGGGGTACATGGTGCAACATTGTCGAGTGGAACGGCACATGTTTCCTGCGATCGGTTGAGCAAAGGAGACGCTAAACCGCTCACGCCATAAGTGCCTTCGCTGCGCACCACATAACAATAAGTTTCACCGTTTTGTAGTCCTGTATCCGTAAAGGGACTGTCGAGGACAGTGGCAATCTCTTCCAGTATTCCGGATGAGTTTTTACGGAAAATGGCATATTTGTAATTATCCCAGGGGACTAGCTCGCTCCAGGAGAGTTGATTGGCTCTGTCGGTGGGGTCAATCTGCAAAAAAATGGAAGAAGCCGGCTCAGAAATTCCCAATGCAAGGGCGGATGTGCCGGTATAGAACCTGATGCGGTAACTGTAGGCTGATTCACGTGTATTAAGACCTATGTCTGTAAAACAGGTATCGTTGGCCGCCTCGAAGGTGGGGCTTACAAAATTAACGCCAATGGGGACGAAGCGCGAGGAGTCTTCGGTGGCGCCATCAGCGCGCAGCACTTCATAGCGGTAAGGCCCCGGGTTGAGTAGCGTATCAAGGTCATTGGCAATGGGTTTTGACCAACAGACGCGTATTTCGCCGTTGGATTCATCCGTGGTCAGCACATCCACGTGGGTGAGGAGTGGAATATCGCGGCTGAGTTGTACACATACTTCAGCGGAGGGTAAGCTCTCGACGCGGTTATAGACATATTGACCTGCCGGGGTGGTTCGGGCAAATTCAGCCACTACCCGATAGCAATAGGTCCGACCCCGCTCCACGGTGGCGTCGAGGTAGTAGTACCGGCCATTTTGAATGGTTTTGAAAGGGGTTTGGGTTAGTTTGACGTATCCCCGGCCTTCAAGCCCAGGCGCGCAGGTGTCCGGTGGAAAGTTATTGCTTCCCTCGCGGCGCCAGATGGTAAAGCCTCTGAAGTAATTGCCGGCAGCCTGGTCGCAGGAATAAGGATTATCCCAGGTGATTTCTGCTAATCCCTGGCCGGCTTGGGCATTCATTCCTTGGGGGGGAGGTCCGGTTACTTTGATGCGCACCGTTTTGAGGGTTGCAAGTCCGGAGGTATCACCTAAAAAGTTGTCGGTAGCTTTAAAAACCACTGAATAATATTGGCTGGAAATATGTTCGCAGGAGGTGCCCCAGCGGAATACGCGTTGAACGGGTTGATTTTGAAAGGTATTATTGACAGGTTCAAAGACTGCGGGGCTGACGGAAGTTTCAAATGGCCCACCGAGTGCCGTGAGGCGCACCCGCTGATTGGCTTCCAGCAAGGGAGCGGTGGCGCGCACCGGTATTTCCACCAGGTCACCGGCCACTACACAGATTTCCTCCACGGAGGTTTCTACTACCGGCGGCAGGTTGTCGCAATCGAGAATCAGGATTTGCATATCTCTGATGATGGTATCGAGAGGGATACCATTGCGGTAGGATACAATAATCAGGGCAAGATTGTATTCGCCTGCTCTGGCTGGCGATTGCCAGAGGATATCTCCGGTTCGTTCGTTAATGGTCAGGCGGTTGCCCGGGCCGGGATTTATCTCGTTAGGGAACCGATAATTGGGCACATTTTGATCGACTTCCTGCCGCGGCACCGTAAAGTGGTAAGAAAGACTGTCGCCATCAGCATCATAAGCATTGGGGTTGTGTCGAAAGGGGCGGCCGACGCAGCCGATATCTACCGGTGGCTGCAACAGTCGGGGAGTATTGTTACATCCCTGAAACTGCGGATTGGGGAAGGTATAGGTGGTAGCAATATGAAACCGAATCTGGTCGGAATTGGGGAAATTGACATTCAGGATGCCGGCGTTTCGCAGGGGGTCAGTCATTGAAATGACGTAGGTACTTCGGGCGGGGTAGGTGTGGAAGGCCACATAAGTGTTGAATTTAGTATCATTTTCGATGATGACACCTTGGGGTGGGCTGCCGCCGCCATTAGAGCGGGCTACGCTTTCGCACTGTCCGTCACCCCAGCAGATGGTCAACGAATCTCTGTCGGCCTGAACGCTGCTTGCTTTGGTGTAGGTGGTAATGGTTGCCTTAACGGTAAGG
>CAYTNI010000003.1:20980-25044 GCA_964439115.1 uncultured Saprospiraceae bacterium | reverse complement strand
GAACAGTTCCGACACCCGGACAAACAATTCCGACTCGGGGGATGGCTCGCACAAAACTTCTCCCGCAAGGCCATTCCAGGATATACTATGTTTGGTCATAGAGAATATTCATTTTGAGTGAGCCCACCGGAAATAAAACCCGACTTATTGATTTCAATCCTACACCCTTTACACGCAACTATCCGTTTCAAAACCCCTCACACGACCACCGGCTCTATGACGTGTTAGTTTGCCAGCTATTGTGTGAGGGTTAGTTTGTTTGAGTTTGGTATGACCTACTACGGCACAGCCAAACCATCCCAGGCATTTATCTATTGCCCTAAAGGAAGAAATATACTGTAAAGCACGCCTCAGCCGCAATATCACCGAAATAGTCAATTGGTTGAATCATCTGCGATACACCTCACGGAAAACCCATAGGTACGGTTGAATTCGAAAGTGATGGCCCCATTATTTTCGAGGAACATGAACGAGGCTTGGGATGGCATAATACTGGAAATCGTGCTGCCCCAGTAGTAACCGTAAAAGTCCCTTAGATAGAGCAACCCGTTAGTGAAATCCCGGAAGCCAGTAGCCGGCAGAAATAGTGCAGAGCCAAAGTTCTTTCCGGAAGTATAATTATTGCCCCCTCCGACCCAGGATGCACCCGAAGGATCACTTATTGTATTGTTGGCAGGATTAATTATCCCTTCCCATTGAGCCTTTGAAGGTACCCGAAATCCAGAAGAACAAGGATCCTCCTCTCCCTTGGGACTTGATTCATCCGTCCAGGAACCATCTGCTGCGTAGGTCATGCTATTCCAGGTTGTGATTGCATCACCGTTGGGCGTACTATCGCCTGTAGGCCCATCCGCGGCTTTAGTGCGTCGGCCCCATTGGAAATAGTCGCCGTTGAGCTCCCAGCTTGGGGTGAATGGGTCAACTCCGTCTATTGCCCCGGCTGCGCCAAGGTTGTAGCACAATAACTCCTTCCATACACCTGGCGCCACGTTGGCACCACAAATTATGGCACACTTAATACTTGTCCAAACGGGGCTTGACGAGGGCCCAGATTGATTTCCAAACATCTGGTTTGGTTATTATATATCATCAACCCTGTTGCTGGTGAGGTTATTGCGTTTCGCTCCGTCGTCGTCATCCGTGGAAATAACACCCCTTTGCTCGTACTTTGTACATCCAGCATGGCAGAGGAGTGAGGCGTGGTGCCGCCAATGGCGGTTTGGGCGTTTACGTTTAACGATCCCAAGGCAAACCAAATGACTGCGAGAGCAAGCCATAAATGTCCATAGTTCGTGGAGTCAATGGGCTTAAGCTCAGCAGATTTTGAACAGTGAATTTTTTTCGCTTTCATAAATTCTTGTTTTAGGGAAGGAATAATCTTTGCTTAAAATGCCTGATGCCAATACTGAGGAAGATGGGACACCGCTTCTCGCAGACTTACCAATCTTAGCTCCGTTAAGCACAAGTCTTCTGATTTGAATCATAAATCCCCTTCTTCGAGTGGCCTCGCAAAAGTATTTTTTACAGCTTTGGTTCCATTCCCAAAAAAATACTTCCCATTCTCAAAAAAGTACTTTCCACCTAAATGCGGGATTAAGTAACCAATAACACCGGGTTAGTAGGGATATCTCCGTTGAACTAATCCATCCCTGCCATTCACTTATTATGATTTTTAGACTGGGAAGCCTCCCACCCTAGAGCTTGTACTTCACGCAATGCCCCAGAGAAGAAAAATATAGGTTTGTTTCATCCGCTGCCTGGACGATGCTCTTTTAGGGGCATTGTAAAAATTTCTCCACTTCAGGGATGCACCCTCCGGACACTATAGACGGCCATCACCGAAAGCCTAATCTGCTGCTGATAAAATCCAAAGCGTACTCAAGCTAGAAGTAATATCCGCTCGATAAGCATAAAGCCAAAGCGTGCTTGGGTATTTCCTTAATAGATTTTTCCTTCTGCAGTCCATTACTTCTATTTCTATTTTAATACCTTGAAAACAGCTATATACATATAATATATCTCTGAGTAATGCACTCATTTTTGGTTAAATCCCCATTCTCAAAAAAGGACTTTTTTATATTCTTCAACGCTTATCTTTGTATATCTGTCCATAAATGATGTTCCTTAAAACAAAACAACTGCGCCAGTAGTATTGCAACTGTTATTTGTCACACTACAATACGAAAACCAAAGGGTATAATTCCGCCCGTTGGTCTTTGCCTTATGAAATCAATCACAACACTCTTACTATTCTGCATATTTACAGCTCCGCTTTGGGGTCTTCCATCTGAGCCATCTCTGCCAATCATCCAAAGGAGCGACACCCTCATAGCGCGTTTCCAATATGAAGAAGCTAAAACGATAATCCACAACGCGCTAGAAAACGCTTCAGCCCTTCCACCTGAGGTACAAACTGCCCTTTGGAAAAAGCTCGCTGATATCTATCTCAAATTCGGAGATGGGGAGACTGCTCTGGAGTATGGTCTAAAAGCGCTATCGGCAGCCGCCCAATCCAAAGACAGCCTCATTATCGCAGAGGCGCAAATTACCATCCTGCATGCACAGCAAAATATAGGTAAGGATTGGGAAGCTCCCGAATTTGCCGTAGGAATCCTGGATTTGGCCGCCCGGCACAATCGCATGGACTTATTGCGGTCCACACACAGCGTCATGGGATACTACATGATGAACCTTGGCGATTTTCAGAAGGGGCATGACCATTTTAATGAGGCTCAGAAAATTTCAACAAAACACCTTTCTGCTTTTGAGATTATATACGATAAGCTGATAGTGAGCGTATCCCTGATGACCCTTGGAAAATTAGACAGCGCGTTGGTTTCCATCAAGGAGGCCAACCAATTAGCTACACAAACCGGCGACAGTATAATGTTGGCAAAATCCATAAATTTATGGAGTTTCCTCGATTTAATGCAAGGCAAAAACGCTGAAAGCATATCGCATACCCAACAGGCCATTGACCTTGCTCGTAGATTAAACCTAACGCTGGTACTCGTTCAGGGACTAAGTACCCAGATGACGCTACTTTATGGCAAAAAAGATTACCTGGCAGCCATCAAACTCGGGAATGAGGCTCTTGAAGCACTGCGGACCCATCCGAATTTACTGGTTAAGGCAAATGTGGATAGCCTGTTATATACTTGTTTTCTTCAAACAGGGGATTCCCAAAAAGCACTTGCCCATTATAAAAGCTATTCACATGCGCTCCAACAATTCAATCAAAGGTACCAGACCGCCCAACTCCGGCAAACAGCATATATCCAAAAGATAAAAGAGCAATCGCTGACCATTGAAAACCAAAACCTGCGCCTGCTCAGTGAAAAGCGAAAAGCCTCTGCCGCCATCCTGCTGAATATCCTCGTTATGTTGCTTGCAATAAGCGGCTTTATCTTTTTTTCCATACGCCAAAAACATATTCGGAAGCTCTTCCACAAGGAACAGATAATTTCCGGACTGATGTCGGAATCCGAAATCAGAAGAACGGTACAAGCCGGCACCCTGGTTCCTAAATCCACCACCACTTCCGAAGCTATATCCATCGGCACATCCGATGATGATCAACAAGAGGATGCGGCTGAACTCTCTGAATCTGACCTGGACCAGCGAAAGGAACTTTTCGATCAACTGCTCTACGTTTTGGAAAGAGACAAACTTTACCTCAATCCGGATTTAGACAAGAATATGCTCGTCGCTGTATTGGCCACCAATAAAAAATATCTTTACCAGGCCACCAAAAATGTCGGAAAAACCAATCTCAATCAGATTCTCAACCGATACCGTGTATTTGAGGCCAAAAAACTCATTGAACAACACTGCGGACCCGATAATTCCGGCCTGCCCGACGACATTTATGCACGCTGCGGCTTCAGTGCCAAATCAACCTACTATCGAACCTTCAAGGAGCTTACCGGAATTACTCCCAGGGAATATGCACAGGAATTCTCAAAATCCCTGATGAACCAACCATCACTCGACGAGGAATTGGGGTAGGAATTGCAAATCATGCCTGGTTTTGAACAGCTTGTTTGCAAAGACTGCTCCTGAGG
>CAYTNI010000003.1:0-20880 GCA_964439115.1 uncultured Saprospiraceae bacterium | reverse complement strand
TGAAGCGATTCGGAGAAAAAGTCCTTCAGGCGACGGGTACCGAACTCTGTCTGCACAAACTTGCTATTGACCACCCGGGAAACTGTAGAAATATCCAGTCCGGTCACATCGGCAATATCCTTGAGAATCATGGGGCGCAGCTTTCGGTCATCGCCGGTAAGGAAGTACTCATACTGATACTGCATGATGGCATACATGGTGCGATACATGGTATCCTGGCGCTGGCGGATGGCATCAATAAACCACTTGGCAGCGTCAATTTTCTGTTTGATAAACAGAATAGCCTCCTTTTCGCGAATATTGGGCCGACGACCCTCGGAAGCTCGTTTGTAGGCGCGCAGCATATCCTTGTACTGGTCGCTGATGCGCAGATCTGGAGCATTGCGGGAGTTGAGGGTTAGTTCCAGCTCACCGTCCGTATTGTGGATGAGGTAGTCGGGTACGATATACTGATTGGATGCAGATGACTGGCTGCCGAAAGCGCTGGCGGGCTTGGGATTGAGCCGTATAATTTCGTCAATGGCATCTTTGAGATCATCTTCTGTGATGCCGAGTCGGTTTTGAAGTTTTTCAAAGTGCTTCTTGGTAAATTCCTCAAAATGATGGCTGAGGATATCAATGGCAAGGAGTACTGCCGGCTCCTGCAGCGGGGTAACACTTTCCTGTTCGAGGCGCCAGCGAAGCTGAAGCAGCAGGCACTCCTGTAAGGTGCGCGAGGCGATGCCGGGCGGGTCAAAGCGCTGGATTTTGGCGAGGACGGCCTCTATCTCTGCTTCGGTCGTCACAATATTATGGGCGAAAAGCAAGTCGTCGAGGATGGCGCTGGACTCGCGGCGCAGGTAGCCGTCGTCGTCAATACTGCCAATAATCTGACGGGCGATAATTTCCTGAGCTGGATTGTCCAGGTTGATCATGCCGAGTTGCTGCTCGAGGTATTCGTGGAAAGTATTTTCAATGGCCACCGGGAGCTGGCGGTCTTCCTCTTCCGCGGCATAGGCATCCCCACGGGTTTTATAGGAGGCTTCATCATCGGCGATATACTCATTGAGGTAGTCGCTGAATTCAAGGGGGTTCTCCCGCTCATAATCGGGCGTCTCGTCGCCATCCTGATTGCCTGAGGTTTCTTTGTCGTAGGATTCCGGACCCGCATAGGGATCTTCTTCGGCGGAGGTACTTTGAACCTCGGTATCTTCGCGGTAGTCACCTTCCTCCAAAGCCGGGTTTTCCTCCAGCTCCTCCTTGATGCGTTGCTCCAAAATAGCGGTGGGCACCTGCAGCAGTTTCATCAGCTGAATCTGTTGCGGCGCCAGTTTTTGGAGCATTTTTTGACTTAAGCTTTGCTTCAGCATGGCTTTTCTACATCTTTTTTGTTTTGCTCCGGAGGATCAACCGGAAACGCGCTGCTAATTTACCCTGTTTTTTCTGGCTAAACAAGGCGTTTTTATACCAATACCCTATTTACACCAAAAAATATGCCAATTTTTGATAATATGAGTGCTCGGCAAAAAAACAACCAATAAGATTATACCAAAACCATATCAATGGTTCTTCGGCTGAGGTCTGTATGGGTAACTCGGACACGCACCTTATCCCCGGTTTTAATCTGGCGGCCGGAGAAGGCTCCCTTAACGCTCAGCTTGCTGCCGGCGCTACGAAAAGGCTCTTCGAGTGTGTCGAAAGCGACCATTCCCTCGCAAAGGGTATCCGGCAGGGTGATGAAGAGCCCGCGTTCGGAGATGCCGGAGACAATCCCGTCGAAATCCTGACCGAGGTGCTTTTCCATAAATTCGGCCTGCTTGTACCGCACGGACTCTCGCTCTGCTTCCATGGCCTTGCGTTCCTGCATGGAGATGTGTTTGCACTGCCCCTCTAATTTATCTTTTTTCACCCTAAAGAACTCCTCGGCTCCGAGGTTTCGCTCCAGCAGCCGATGGGCCAGCACATCCGAATAGCGGCGTATGGGCGAGGTGAAATGTGTGTAGAAAGGGAATGCAAGCCCATAGTGGCCAATATTTTCGGTAGAATAGGCGGCTTTGGCCATAGTGCGGATAGCAGGTTGCTCCAGGAGCTTCAGTGCGGGTTCCTTGGCGGCTGCCTCTACCAAACGATTGAGTGATTTGGCGATGGCGGTTGGTGAACTGATATCCATCTGGAAGCCGAACTCCCGGGCAAAATGAGCGAAATCCTCGAGTTTATCGAGATTTGGCTCATCGTGAATGCGATATACGAATGGGATTTCCTTTTCCTTGCCTTTTTCGTGGATAAAAGTAGCAACTTCCCTGTTGGCCAGCAGCATAAAGTCTTCAATCAACAAGTGTGCCTCCTTGCGCTCCTTGACGAATGCCTCAATCGGGGAGCCATCCGGCGCGAGCCGGAACTGAACCTCGGGCGTTTCAAAATTGATGGCACCTTTTTTGAATCGTTCCTTGCGGAGACCCGCAGCAATTTTATTCAACTGCTTCAGCTCTTTGAAGAAATCCCCTGTACCCGAATCAATAATTTCCTGAGCCTCCTCGTAGGTAAACCGCCTGTCGGAATGAATGACGGTTTTTCCAAACCAACGTTGAACGAGCTTCAGGTTTTGGTCAAAGGTAAACAATGCGGAAAAAGTCAGCTTGTCTTCATGAGGCCTTAGCGAACACAGCTCATTAGAGAGCTTTTCCGGAAGCATGGGCAAAACGCGATCCACGAGATAAACCGAAGTGGAGCGCAGATAGGCATCGCGGTCCAGTGCGCCATCGGCTTTGAGGTAATGCGTCACATCGGCGATGTGCACACCCACTTCGCAGTGGCCGTCTTCAAGGTAGCGTATGGAAAGCGCATCGTCGAAATCTTTGGCATTGAAGGGGTCAATCGTAAAGGTGGTCACCTCGCGCAAATCGAGGCGCCGGGCTACTTCTGTCTGGTCAATCCCTTCCCGGATTTCTTCGGCTTCAGCCATCGCGGCCTCTGAAAACTCGAGGTCAAAGCCATTGTTAATCAAAATGGCCTTCATTTCAATATCGTGGCTGCCCGCCTGTCCGAGGACGGTAGTCACGATGCCCTCCAGGGTGGAAAACCTCCCGGAATCGTATTTGGTAATTTTGACCACCACCTTATCGCCATCCACGGCGCCCTTGGTGTTCTTGAGGTCCACGTAAATATCTAAGGGGACTTTCATCTCAGGGGAGACGACAGCGTACTTGTGGTGCGTCCAAAGGGTACCGACAAAGTGGGTGGAGGCGCGCTCGAGCACTTCGATGACTTCTCCTTCGGGGCGTATTCTTCCACGGGGTTTCCAAACTTTGAGCCTGACGCGGTCGCCATGCAGGGCGCTGTTCATATACCTGGCGGCGATGTGTACATCCTCGTCCAGTTTGTCGCAGGTCACATAGGCGGAACCTGTGCGCGTCATGTCAATGTACCCCTCGTAAGCTCCGATTTTCTCCCCGGCGGGTGAATCGGAGCGGATTTTGTACTTGTAATCCTCCAGGGGTAAAAGCAGGCGGTTTTCCACGAGGGTATCGAGGGCGTACTGTACGGAATCTTTGTTGTTGTCGAGTTTAAGAATTTGAATGATCTGTTTGGGGTTAAACCTTTTCTTTGGGTTTTGGCGAAACAGCTTCAGCACCTCCTGTTGAAGTTGGGTAGTGGTGAGTTTATTGCCCTTTTTGGGCTTGGATGGTTTTTTGTGTTTGGTCATGGGATTACCGGATTTTCATAAGCCTCAGGCGTTGATAATTAGTCCGTCCGGGGCAATTTCCAGCTCGTAAGCGGTGCTGGATTCGGCGTCGTAGTCCTCATTCCGGGTATTTCCCTGGCCGGAGGCGACAAAAATTTCGAATGATTCATTGATGGTGGCTACTGACTGGGTAATCGTTTCGCCATGGATAAAAGTTCCTGCGATGATTCTTTTGTCAATAAACAACCCTTTTTTAGTAAATGTGGCGAGGGTGTACTGGTATTGCAACAGCCCTGCGCGCCAGTAAACCATAGCGTGGTATTCTTCTTGTAGCGGAAGCAGGAAACAGGGGATGAACTCAGTAAACTCATCAGTATCAGCATCCTCGATGGGAAGGATGAATTCTTGTATCATCGCTTCGGGCAGCGGGCTGTTTTCAGTACTGAAGGTATGGTGAGTATCCTCATTGAGCAATACCGGCAACTCGATGAGCGGGAATTTGGCCAGAAATTGAGAAAAAGAGATGGCCTTCACGTATATAGGTTTGATGTGTTAACAGATACAGGGCTCGCTTTAGAAACAATCTACAGCAGTAAAAAGGTTCGGATTTTTTAAAACGACGAGAGCCGCTCCGGTAACCCCATCCGGAACGGCTCCTGTTTTTCAGCCAAACGGAAATTTCTAAGCGCCGAAATTGGCAACATTATAATGTGATCGAATGGTCGTTGTCAAAGCACCATAATCCTTTGGATGGAATCCCTGGAATTACTTCAGGCGCTTCTCGTCGGAGACGGTGAGTTTGTGGCGACCCTGGGCACGGCGGCGAGCCAGCACTTTGCGGCCGTCTTTGTCGGCCATGCGCGAACGGAAACCATGCTTGTTGGCGCGCTTTCTCTTAGAAGGTTGATACGTCCTTTTCATTTCGGCTCGTCTTTTTTAACGTCTTTTAAAATGAAGGGCAAAGGTACGGTTTTTTGAAAAAAAACAAAAACATTGAAAAAAAATACCGCAATATTGCTGTTTATTAGTTGTCAATCGCCATGAATTTGATGTCTCTCCGCCATTTCCGGCACCTCCGGGTATTAACCATAGCATCCTGCATCACCGTTCTGCTTATCTCCGAACCGGCCAAAGCGCAACCGCTCCCCTGCGGAACTCCTGCCGCTATGACCTCTACCTGCGTTGCCGCTTGTGTGGTGTGTGATATCAATGGCTTTACGGGGCGCAACAACAGCTCCGTGCAAGGTCAGGCTCCTCCCGGCTTTTGTACCACTCAGGTACATCACATGCAGTGGATTGCCTTTATCGCGGGCAGTACCAACCTCACCCTCCGGGTGGATGTCTTCAACTGTACCCAGGGCCAGGGACTTGAAATCGGCATTTACCAAACCTCCAACTGTCAGACGTTCTCACTGGTGTCTAACTGCAATACAGATGTACCCAACAACAACTCCGGCATTTTTACCAACACGGTACCCTTGGTAATCGGGCAACATTATTACTTCGTAATGGACGGTAGCGCCAATGATATTTGCAACTACACGGTGACCGTCATCAGCGGTAGCACCCTGGTACCACCTCTCACCGGTTCGGGTGAGATTGTAGGCCCTTCCTCCGTATGCCCCGGGAGCAGTGCTACATTCAGCACACCCGGTGTGACAGGCGCCGTAGCGTACCAATGGACGCTCAATGGCAATTCGGTGGGGTCTGGCAATACATTGGATTACAATTTTCCCTCTGCCGCGGGCAACTACCAGCTATGCCTCACCGCTTCCAATGCATGTAGTACCCCGCCTCCTACCTGTCGCAACATTACAGTGCCTGCCACTTCATCCACTACGCTGTTCGGCGAAATTTGTCCGGGAGCGTGCACCACTCTTGCCGATACCACCATCTGTACGCCGGGGTCGTACCTTCGGGGATTTACCGCAGCCAACGGTTGTGATAGTCTGGTGTACCTTCAGGTGGAGGCCGCTCCTGATGTAGAAACCATCCTGGACCTGTTCATCTGTGAAGGAGATACTTTGTCGGTAGCGGGTACGCCCTACTTCGCTACGGGTCAGTATCAGGAGGTCATGACAGCCGCCAATGGTTGCGACAGCATCATCCGCCTGGATTTGTTGGTGGTGATTTGCGAAATCGAAGCCCTTATCACCGCAAACGCGGTTTCCTGCAGGGGGAATACAGACGGGGCGCTACAGTTTGGCGTTGTCAATGGGACACCGCCCTTCAACTATTCCTGGCGTCGCATCGGGCCCGGCTTCCCCGGCGGACAAGGCACCCTCAATGATATCGGTATCCGCGATACCCTGACAGGCCTTCCTCCTGGTCAATATATCGTCATCATTCAGGATTTGTTTGGCAACGACGTTGTCCTTTTGTCAGAAATAAGCGAGCCACCCATGCTAGAGGTCACAGCCGAGGTATCCGAGTACAATGGCTTTGAAATTTCCTGTTTTGGCGGGCAAAACGGCAGTGTGCAGGCCATCCCTGTCGGGGGAAATGCGCCCTATCGCTTTGTATGGAGTAATAGCGCCGATCAATCCGGGGTTGAATCCCTGGCGGCCGGAACCTATACGGTGACGGTTACTGATGCCAGGGGTTGCATGGCGAGTAGCGCTATCACACTTTCTTCCCCGTCGCCTATTGTGACGGAGGTGGAGTTTACCAACCCGGGCTGCGATGGTCCTTTAACCGGGTCTATTGAAGCAACATCAGTGAGTGGGGGAGTCGCACCCTATGTGTTTGCCATAGGCGGAGGCGATTTTTCCAATCAGGCCGCGTTTGATGGGCTCGGCCAGGGATTTTACACCTTCCGCATACGCGATGCCAACGACTGTGAGCAGTCCATTTCAGGTGTACTGACCGCAGCAGCCATTCCTGAAATAGACCTGGGGCCAGACCTGGTGCTTGAACTCGGCGAGGAAATCTCGCTGAATGCGGCGGTAAATATGCCGCTTACCGGGATAAGCTGGTCACCGGCAGAGCGGCTCTCCTGTGTGGATTGTCTGACGCCGCAGGCTGCTCCTGTGGCCAATACCACCTATACATTTCAGGGCCTCTCCCCGGACGGTTGTGCCGGATCTGATTCTATCACAGTAACGGTACTACTGATTCGCGATGTTTTTGTGCCGAATGCCTTCAGCCCTGATGACAATGGGATAAACGATCGGCTTGTCGTATTTGGCGGTCCGGAAGTCCTGCAAATACGGCGGTTTAGGGTGTTTTCGCGATGGGGCGAGCTCGTGTATGAACGCCGCGAATTTAAAGCTAATGAAGAAGGTGTTGGGTGGGACGGCAGGTTCAGAGGCAAATCCCTGGGACAAGGCGTTTTTGCCTGGGTGGCAGACATAGAATTTATAGATGGTGTCACCATTACCTATGAAGGTGAAGTGACACTTCTGCGCTAAGCAGAAACTTACTTGCTCGTCGTCACGAGGACGACGTCGTTCAGTGCGTATATTAGTCGGTTGACATCCGTGGAATTCAATTCCAGCTTTCCCTTGATGGTGATGGGTTCGGCCGTATATTTGATGGGGTCTTTGGCATAGACCTCCATAACCGTTTCAGGGCCGGCGCCGCCACAAAAGAAGCACATGTTGTAGGGATAGGCGGAAAATACGAATTCCTTATGGCTTTTGTAACCTTCCACAGGAATGATGTACCCTTTGATAGTAACCGTCTTACCCTCCATAGCTAAAATCTCCGGACTAAAAACAGGTACATCTACTTTGAACCCAAGGAGCTCATCGTATTGTTTCTTAAAGGTAATTTTGCCCAGGGTTTTCCACAAATTTTCCGAAGATTGCGCAAAAGATGGCGTAATAGAGAAAAGACTTACTGCCAAAAAGGCGAAAACAATTGATTTTTTCATTTCTTGCAATAATTTTACCGCATCAAATAACGGCTTTTCAGCTCAAAAGATGATACGGAACTGTTAAAATACTTTTTTAGGCATGGAATCGTTTCTTCATTTCTTCGAAAGTATGCCTTCCTGGCAAAAACTGGCCTGGATTTTCACTTGTCTGGGCATCTCCTGGATTTTGGAGGGCGACATCCCATTGGTCCGTTTCAGCTACCGCAAATGGAAGCATGCGGGGGTCAATTTGGTTTTTCTGGCCTCTACGGTGGCAATCAATCTTCTGTTCGGATTGGCCACATTAGGTGTTTTCCATTGGATAAGGGAGCGCGGTTTCGGGCTATTGTATCTGGTGGAACTTCCCATGTGGGCGGAATTGCTGATTGCGCTGCTCATGCTCGACCTGGTGGCACAGTATTTTGTGCATTATCTTTTACACAAGGTAAAGTGGATGTGGAAATTCCACATGATTCACCACAGCGACACCAAAGTGGATGCCACCACCGGCACCCGGCATCACCCCGGTGATTACGTGATGCGGGAGGTTTTTTCCATGGTTGCGATTTTGATTACCGGAGCCCCGTTGGCATTTTATCTGTTTTACCGCATTGTGACGGTATTTTTTACTTACCTGACTCACGCCAACATACTTGTACCGGAATGGCTGGACAAGCCTTTGAGCTATGTGTTTGTCACTCCCAATATGCACAAATTTCACCACCATTTTGAAAGGCCGTGGACAGATACCAACTTCGGTAATATCTTTTCCTTCTGGGATCGCCTTTTTGGTACTATGGTGTATGACGATCCGCGCAGAATTCGCTACGGCTTGGATGTTTTAGAGGATGCCAGAGATGAGGATGTGGCCTATCAGCTCAAGGTTCCATTTGACAACACCATTAAAACAGACTATTAAAGCACTGTAATTCAACACATCGTATTTTACATTTGAAGCGGGCAACGATACAGGCCGGAAATCATGTTACACGGTCTTTCGTTGCCCGCTATTTTTTTTGACAAATGTCTTTCTACTGAACTCTTTTTAGGAATGCTCCGCATGGCTCAGCATCTCTACACTGCGGCGTACAAAACCGGCAAGGTCTTCCCCACGGAGCATGTGATGCGACAACAAAGCGAGTTGGTATAAATGTCTGGCGAGATCTTCCTGCCGATTGGCCTCGGCCTCGGCAAGTATTTGGCGGGTGATCAGAGGGTGATTGCCGTTGATGACCACATTATACATATCAGGGAAGGCATCGGTATTGCCCATGCCTTGCAGCATTTGCATTTCCTTGAAACGGCGCATAAACTCCGGCTTTACAATCTGCACGGGCTGCGCATCTGGCGACATCGGCTCTATGCTGATGCTTACCCCGGGCGCTTTGGCAACTTTCTCAAAAATACCACGCACGGATTCCTGTTCCTTTTCACTAAGCACGGTTTCGCGGGGTTCCTCCTTTTGGACGAGTTTGTCAATGGTGTCCGCATCTATACGAACGAAGGAGGTATCGGTTAGCTTAGACTCGACATGTTGCATGAAATGATTGTCCAACACATCCGGCAGGTTCAGTACATCGTACCCCCTTTCCTTACATGCTTCCACCAGAGCCGCCTGGTCGGTAGGGCTGTTTGTATAAAGAAAAACGACCTTGTTGTTTTTATCAGTTTGCTGTGCCTTTACCTTTTCGCTGTATTCGTCCAGGGTGAAGCATTCGTTGTCCACATTTTTCAGGAGTGCGTACTGACGGGCGCGTTCATCAAACTTTTCGTCGGAGATCATCCCGTACTTTACAAATACACCGAGGTCACTCCACTTTTCTTCGAATGCTTTGCGATCTTTTTTAAATAAGTCAAGTAGTTTATCGGAAACCTTCTTGGTGATGTGGGTGGTGATTTTCTTTACGTTACTATCGGCCTGGAGATAACTCCGCGACACGTTGAGTGGGATATCCGGGGAGTCAATCACACCGTGAAGCAACGTGAGGAACTCAGGCACAATCTGCTTGACGTCGTCCGTTACAAAAACCTGATTGGAGTAGAGCTGAATTTTATTCTTCTGAACCTCGAAATTATTGCCCAACCTCGGAAAATACAGAACTCCTGTGAGATTAAAAGGATGATCTATATTCAAATGAATCCAGAACATAGGGGGCGTACTGAATGGGTAGAGTATCTCGTAAAATTTTTGGTAGTCCTCGTCTTTGAGTTCTGCAGGTAGTTTTTTCCAGAGAGGGTTCGGGTCGTTGACGATGTTGTCCACCTCTACTTCCCTTGATTTTTCCTCCTCGCCTTCACCCTCCCAGATGGTTTCTTTGCGCGTACCAAAGCGAATGGGTATTGGGAGGAACCGGCAGTATTTCTTCAGCAGGCCCTCGATGCGATGCGTATCGAGATACTCTTCCCCACTTTCTCCGATGTGCAGGACAATATCTGTACCGCGCTCTGCTTTTTCTACAGTTTCGAGCGAATACTCCGGATTGCCGTCGCAGCTCCATTTTACGGCCTGCGCATCAGGCTGCCAGGAGCGCGTAATAGCATCCACGCGGTCAGCCACCATGAAGGCGGAGTAGAAGCCGAGTCCAAACTGTCCGATGATGCTGTTGTGGTCGGATTTATACTTTTCGAGAAAGTCATGGGCGCTGGAGAAAGCAACCTGATTGAGATACTTTTCGACCTCTTCCGCAGTCATACCAATCCCCCGGTCGCGGATGGTGATGGTCTTTTGCGTTTTGTCCAGAATCACATCAATGGTGACATCTCCAATTTCACCCTGAAGCATCCCCTTTCCTGCAAAGGTTTTAAGCTTTACCGTGGCATCTACGGCGTTGGATACCAGCTCGCGCAGGAAAATTTCCTGGTCGGAGTACAAATACTTTTTGATGATGGGAAAAATGTTCTCGGTTTGAACAGAAATGCGGCCTGTTTGCATAAGGGCAGATTTTTTGGTTCTCCTTCCATGGGCAAACCTTGTGCCACTCCCTAAAACCCGACAAATTGTCAGTAAAAAAAATTTGCATATATTTAAAAAGCACTTATATTTGCAGTTCGAAAAGCGCGTTGAAGTTGTCATTTAGCTCTCGTGCATTGCTTTTGAGAGACGTTCACTTATTTCTCGGTTTTCTCCATTGGGAGTTCCGGTTATTCCCCCCCATTCTACATACTAAGGACTGCGTATAGTGTTTGCGCTGACAAATTACATTCGTGCTTTGTCATGCCCAACGGCAAAGATATCCCTCCATGCCTTGAGGCGAACTACACTAACATCAATCCTTTTTAAGAGTACTTCGGGAGCTTTCATGCTCTCGCAAGGGAGTGAGGGGGGCCGGTTTATCGGGGGGTAAAACTGGTCTCCCGCTCACTTTAAAAGAGCGGAAACTCTTCCCCAAAATCTCCGTGGTTATCCCTCCACAGATGCTTTGCACCCCTATCCCTATTGCTTCACATCTGCCTTGATGCGTTCATCCCTGTTGGCCAGTTCCCAGGCGGTGTGAAATACCAGCCTGCCAATTTTAATCATCTTCTCATAGTTCAGCTTGTCGGCCGTATCTGAAGGCTGGTGGTAATCCTCATGTGTACCGCTGAAATAAAATACAGCGGGAATGCCTCTTTCAGCGAAATGGTAATGATCTGAACGATAGTAATAACGATTGGGGTCTTTGGGGTCATTATAGGTGTAGTCGAGCTCAAGCTGCGTATAAGTGGCATTGGCCGATTCATTGATGCGGTGAAGTTCCGTACTGATTCTATCCGCCCCAATGACGTAGATATAATCCGGATTATCGGCATGCTTTTCATCCACCCGACCCACCATATCTACATTGATGTTGGCAATGGTATTTTCAAGTGGAAATATCGGATTGCTGATGTAGTACTGACTGCCCAACAATCCTTTTTCTTCGCCGGAAACCAGGAGAAACAAGACACTTCTGCGTGGACCCGCACCGACAAGCTGGGCTTCTCGAAATGCCTGGGCCACTTCGAGTACCGTAGAAGTGCCTGATGCATTGTCATCAGCACCGTAGTAGATAACATCGCCCCGCTTACCCAAGTGGTCAAAATGCGCGGAGATCACCAATACCTCGTGCTTCAACGCCGGGTCTGTACCTTCAATGTATCCCAATACATTCTGCCCTGACAAGGTGCGAACCTCCTTCTCCAGTATGATATTCAAATCCGTTTTAATTACCAAAGAACCCGGCCTGCCGGTCTTTAGGATTTTATCCCGCTGTTTTACCACCTTAGATACCTTGCCGCCCAACAATTCTTTTGCAGACTCGGAAGAAAGATGAATGTTTGGAGCCAGAGGATTGGATTCATCGGGGGCATCGGCCGGTTTCAATCTGTTGCTGTTCAGCCGACGCCGAAGTTCTGCTACATTTTCCTTGAATTTGCCGTCAATAATCAAAACCACTGCCACTTCACGCGTTTTTGCAGCCGCCAACTTGCGCTCAATGGTCCATTCCGAAAGTTCCTGCCCTTTGGTTATGATAGATTTGCCTTCCGCATTTGTGGGCTCTCCATCATAAATTAGTATGGCCTTTCCTTTTACCTGTACCCCCTGGTAGTCGCTGTAAGCGGCATCGTCAATACCATATCCGAGAAATACTACTTCATCCAAATTGAACTGATGGAGGAGGTCATTATTTAGTGCCGGATTGGCGTAAAAGTCCCAAAGGTGTCGGTATTTTTTATCCTGAATCATCAAGCCAACTTGCTTCCAGGCTTCGGCTTTCAGGAAGATTTGCTGCAAAGGAGAGTTTTGGTCTCCAACCTTTGGCAGTCCCCATGAATCAAAAAGCTCAGCGATATAATCGGCGGCTTTTCGCTGTCCTACAGTGCCGGTTTCTCTTCCCTCCAGTAAATCTGAGGCCAGCACTTCTGCATGTCGCTGCATTTCCTGGGTGCGAATGGTAGCGGCGATGGTAGCCGGATCCGGCTTGGCATCACGCATTTGGGCACTCAGGTTATGAAATGTAATGGCAAATAAAAAAGCCGCGAAAGTGGCAACTATAGACTTATTCATCTCTTTGAATTAAGCGCAAGGAATTTTTTCAACGCGCCCCTGATGTCTTCCGCCCTCAAATTCGGCGTTTAGGAAGGCTTCAACAATTTTGAGCGCAAGATTTTCGGTGATAAAGCGCACCGGCAGTGCCAGCACATTGGCGTCGTTGTGCTGACGAGCCAGGGAGGCCAGTTCTTCCGTCCAGCACAAGGCTGCCCGAATTCCCTGGTGTTTATTGGCTGTGATTGCTACCCCGTTACCGCTGCCGCACATGACGATACCCAGGTGTGCCTTTCCGGATGCTACCTGCCTCGCCACCGGGTGTACGAAATCGGGATAATCTACCGATTCCGCAGAATTTGTACCAAAATCCTCCACCACATATCCCAAATGCTCAAGTAGAGCAATGATTCGGGCTTTCAATGGGAATCCGGCATGGTCACATCCTATGGCAATTCGTTGCATGGGCAATTATTTTCCGGGTAATGCGGGCACTTCCGGTTCCTGGTCAGCAGTAAACGGCGCGAACATGGCTTCCAGCTCCTTCACAAACGCATCGTCGTTTTCCCGCCTTGCCGCTCCAATCAGGTCATTTTTGGTGCGGTATGCCAAACTGTATTGATCCTCAAAACTACTTGACAACACCACAGGGTCAAGCGACTCGTAAAATGCCAGTTGCTCGGCAGTTTCCTGTGCCAGTATTTTAATATGCGGTTTGGCTTTATCGTAGGCGCCTGCGGCCAGTTGCACTGAAATCATGTACCAGGTACGGAAATCGTAAGGGAAATTCTTGTGTGGGAAAGCTTCGAAATATTTGTCTATGAGTGCTGCAGCCTTTTCGTTTTCGCCTTGCTCTACAAAGGCGATAGCGGCCCGACGCATCGTCAGTTGCATGGTTTGCAGGCTGGGCTGGTAACTCTGATTGATATAGGCATCAATTTTGTCGAAATTGCCCCACTTAAATTTGTTCATCACATTGTCATATACCTTTTGTGCGTCCACGCGGCCACTTCCTACCACAGCGTAGGACCTGTCACTCTGACTTCTCACAGGAATTATGCGCAATGCAAGACCTTCCAATTGCATATAGTCGTTCAAACCCCAGAACTTTGAAGGCTGACAGGTGACGGCAAAGTATATAGGCCGGTCATACATATTAGAAACTATGACGTCAAGAGTGGTCAGGTCATCTTTGGTCACATAATCGCCCGGGGAAGCTAATGGGATGAATTCGGCTACCGTGGTATCCCTTTCGGTAATCATACCTACTTTCATAGCCTTCTCTTTGTCTATAGGAAGCACAATCTGCTTAGTCGGGAAATAAGCATCGAAGCCCCTTCCGGAGGTGGTTGGCAGGGGATTATCCAGCGCTATAAACTTCAACCAGTCCTCTGCAGTCATCGGCCTATCGGTGCCCTGAGGGTTGTAGTAAGGCACCTGGTTTCGTTTACTTCCTTTCAACTTTTCTTCCGAGAGGGTGAATTTCAATGGCGCTGAGTCGTTCACCTTGCGTCGCAACAGGTTGATATACCAATCTACAGCGATCAGACTAAGGTTGACGACCCGCACATCGGTGCGGATTCCCTCCACTTCCTGTGCATACCACAAGGGGTAGGTGTCATTATCACCAAATGTAAATACTATGGAGTTGGGCGCACAGGATTCCAGGAAGTTGGTAGCGTAGTCCCTTGCAGCCGTGTGGCCTTTTCGGGTATGATCGTCAAAATTCTGGGTGCCCATCAACCAGGGAGCAGACAGCACCACCACGCTCAGTGCGGCACCTGCTATTCCTGTCACCTTCAGTTTATTGCTGAGCAGGTCGTAAATGGCAGTTGCAGCAAGGCCTATCCAGATACAGAAGGTGAAAAAAGATCCCACGAGCACGTAATCGCGTTCGCGAGGTTCGTTGGGCGGCTGATTCGAGTAAATGATGATACCAATACCGGTAATGACGAACATGGCAAGCAGAGCAAGCCCCTCATGCGGCCTTTTCAGCAGGTGATAGAAGAGGCCTGCCAGGCCAAAAAGGAATGGCAGCAAAAAGTACCGGTTGCGCGATTTGTCATTGCGCATGGTTGTTGTGATGGACTTCTGATCGTACAGGCGGGCGTTATCAAGGGCGTCAATGCCCGAAAGCCAATGCCCGCTGGATTTATCTGACGGAAAAAATCCCTGAACACCGTTTTGGCGACCTGCAAAATTCCACATGAAGTAACGCCAGTACATCCATCCCAATTGATAATCCATCAGAAAGCTGATGTTGTCAGCCTGATTGGGTCTTCCTACCGGCAACGGCTGCTTGGGGTCAAGGCCCATCCAAGCCATATACAATTCCTTTCTGCTCCCCATGAAGTCACCCATCCGAGGGAAAAACATCTCGTCTGAGGATCTGAATCCATAAGTGATTTTTTCATCTATGAGAGCATACTTATCGCCGTCAGGGCCATATCTGGGTTTGTATGTTGATTTTGATCCATCAGGGGACGCATTGAAATGCGGTCCTCTAAGCAAGGCGCGTTCACCGTACTGTTCGCGGTTCAGATAGGGTATCAATCGAGTGGCATCAGTAGGCGCATTCATATTAATCGGAGTCTGCGCATTAGCGCGGATCACTACAACACCGATTGTCGAAAACGCAGCAATGACAAGCGCAGCGCCCATAAGCACCATTTGTGTATCGCCGCGTCGCTGCACCAGATAGTTTTGGGACAGAGCCGTGCCCAGGGTGAGCAGGAAGCCCAGCCAAAGGTATCGCGTGCCTTCATATTCCGGATAACCTGTAGCGCACAACACTGCAAACAGAAACATGAGACCCGAAAAAACAAACATCGGGGTTTTTGACACGATTTTCTCTTGCAAAATCAGCGTCAGCAGAACGATGTAGCCTAAAATTATGAGAATGGTGGGAATCAAACCACTGTGAAAAGGCATGCCCAAACTGTTCACCATCATGATGTCGAAGGCTCCCCATAGACTTGGGACACCCACGATGATAAATGACTGCACGCCCACTATGAAAACCACGCCCAGTAGTGCCGCTACCATCATTCCCCCGAAGCTTGGATTTTTGTATTTTTTAAAATAATACAACATAGCCAAAGCGGGGAAAGTAAGCAAGCTCAGCAAATGCACGCCCATGGACAAACCCGCAGAGTACACCGCGAAAAGAATCCAGCGGTCTGAAGCCGGGGTATCAGGGAGATGATACCATTTCACCATGGACCAAAGGGTAAGCGCAGTAAAAAATGTACTCATGGCATATACTTCGCCCTCTACGGCAGAAAACCATATTGAGGTAGAAAATGCCGTAGCTAAACCCGCCGCCAGGCCTGAAACTGCCAGGGCTATGAGTTGCCCGGTATCCGGGTCTTCCGTTCTGCTTCCGGTCAACGCCAGCTTACCAAGAATCATCGCTGTCCAGGCAACCAACATGGCTGCCAGGGCACTTGAAAAAGCAGAAAGGAGATTCACTGCCACAGCAATATCGGCCTTCTCAGCAGAAAACAATTCAGCCATCCAGGTAAAAAGCCGACCGATTAACAGAAATACCGGTGCTCCCGGTGGGTGAACCACCTGCAATTTATAAGCTCCGAGGATAAACTCCCCGCAGTCCCATAAACTGCCCGTACTTTCCACTGAATTGAAATACACCACGCCGGAAATGGCTAAAACCACCAACCCGACCAGGTTTGTTACAAGCTTGAAGGGATTCATGCAACTGACATTTTTTTGCGTCTAAAAAATAAACGCCAAAGGTATAAAAAAATCGTGGGCGTAAAAGCTTTCAGTTCCCCGGATTGGCTGTCTCGTTAACGTCGCCGGTTTTTATCCCTGTAATTTGTATTTGCGCCGACTGGGAAAGCGCTCCCAGCAATACCTGATTGGGGGTCAACTCCGGGAAAGGGTGCTCAGGATTCTCAAAGTCGTAATTCGCCGGGAAGAACTGCCAGGATTCCACATCGGGAAACTGATTGGCGATAGACAAAATCAATCTCCTCATAAGTACCAGGTCTAAGGTACTGACGCCATTCGAGCGGTTTACATCCGCTGCAAATTGTTTGTAAGGACTTCCCAATGACTCAATAGATAAAATTTGCCGCTGGATGCGCACCATGTCCATGGTGGTCACTCCATTGCTATGGCTTGTATTTTTTGAAAATTCCAGGGTATATACAGCATTCGGGCTTAGCGATTCAAAAACGAAGCTCCCACTCGCATCGGTTATTACCGTATCTCCCGAAATACCCGATATCCAAACCTTCACGCCGGGAATGGGCGTGTTATTTTCAGTTTTCACCGTTCCGGAAATACTCATACCCTGATCATTTGGATTTTCAATGCCATCCCAGAACAAGGTATCTGTTCCCTGAGGATTTAACCAGTCGCGGAGCCTGGTAAGAGAGGAACCTCCTCCATTCCAGGATAAGGCCAGCCGGCCAAAATAGGCAATGGTAGAATCACATAAAGGCAAACCGCCATGCAACTGTCCCACAATCCTTTTTTGTTGATTAAACAAACCCGCCCCGGAAGAACTTACCTGAAAGGTGCCCTGGTCAGGCAGTACCTTAAAATGGTGAGCGGTAGGCGTGGTCACCTGGTTGTCCCATTGAATAGGCGTATTCTGAACTACCGCTGCCTGCGAATCAATGGTCACCTTCTTGATATCCCCTAGCGGATGGTGGAAAAATGTGCTTCGCGTGGGCACCGCAGTGCTCCGGTCCCAACCGGCAAAAAAAGCCTGAAACGATGGTGGAATGGGGTAGAACAACTCCAGCAAAAGAAAGTCGTTCTCCCTTCGCCCCGCCCGGTTATCGCATCCCAACACAGACTGATAGGCAGGCTCCTCAGGCGGATTGGTACAGGTATTGCTCTGATAGTTGAAGTCAAAACGCCATAAATCCCACAGCGGAGTATATCCATCCATGCAGTGGAATGCTGACAACACATAAGGTTTTCCATCGTTAGCGGTGTTGTTCATCAGTGTACCGGAACAATACCCCACGCCCTCTTCCACCACCATCATAATTCGGCATGCGCTGCGCCGCTGGGCGGTGAGTGAATCCGCTTCAGCGCATACCGCATTGATATGACAACTCCAGGAAGTGCCAAAATCGCTTGGTGCTTTTTGTAATGGCTCATGGTTATCCGCATAAGCGTACTCTATCCTGAAAATGCGAAGCGATCCCTGTCCGCGCTCACTTGCGGGCTCGTAATATTCTATAATAGCCTGATCCCCGGGTATAAAACCGGTTAGGAATCTGCCGGATTTGCTGTTGTTGCGTTGGGTATAGGCGCCCAATATACGGGTGCCATCGCTACTGTACATATATAATCTCGACCCGGAAGGCAAATAAAAATCGTCGTATAAAACCGCGAGGGATAAAGCACCAGGCGCCATTAGTTTCAGCGTCCAAAATCTGTCGCCATTGGGCATTTCTGTCCAGGTGCCGGAATTGTCAGGATTGAAGTCGGTCTGGATGGGCGCCGCAAACCTGAACCCTGGGTTGCGCACGTCTTCGCGTTTAAGTTGTTCCTTATTTGGTGAGCTCAGGAGCTGTAATGGCATTAGCTCCAAAGCAGGTTTAAACTCCGGCGTCAAGCCCCACGGCAATCCACCAATGCCTTGCTGCGCCCGAATAGAAGAGGCTGAAATGCCCGTTAACAACAAAAAAATCCACACAAAGCCTTTCATGCCTTTTCTTTTTCCTATTTATCCTTGAATGGTGCAAAATTACAATCCTCTTTTTGCTACCGTACTATTTTTTAGTTCAATCACCTGCTGAACGAACATTTCATCTGGTAAAGTGTCAACTTTGTTTGCTCAATTGCATTTTTTGATGGAAAATAACCACACCAATCCACGGGATATCGAAATCGCTCAATTTGATTACCCCCTATCTGATGACAGAATTGCCAGCTTTCCACTGCCCGAACGGGACGCCTCAAAATTACTGATTTTTAAAAATGGCCTTATTCAAGAGAATATCTTTAGGAACCTGGCCGACGAGATTCCTTCCAATGCGGTGCTTCTGTTCAACGATTCCCGGGTGATTCATGCCCGCCTTCGTTTTCCCATTCCCTCGGGACGGGTAATTGAAATTTTTTGTCTGGAGCCGCTTTCCCCCACAGACTATCCTCAAAATTTACAATCCAGGCTTCCTGTAAAATGGCTCTGCCTTGTCGGAGGAAACAGGCACTGGAAATCTGAAAACCTTGAGTTGACAATTGATACACCACAGGGAGAAGTGGTTCTGCATGCCCAAAAAGGCAACCCTGTCGAAGGCAGTTTTGAAATCTTATTTTCCTGGAATAATCCTTCCCTGTGCTTCGCCGAACTACTGGAATTTGGAGGTTTGATTCCTCTTCCGCCTTATCTCCATCGCGACTCCTGCGCGGAAGACGAAGATCGCTATCAAACCATTTTTGCCAGTCAGGAAGGATCGGTGGCCGCCCCCACAGCCGGACTACATTTTACCGACAGGGTGTTTCAGCAACTAGACCAAAATGGCGTCGAGCGGCTTTTTGTGACCCTCCATGTAGGTGCCGGGACTTTTAAACCGGTGAAAAGCGATAAAATAGGAGCCCACCACATGCACGAAGAAATGATATCCGTAAGTCGGGATACGCTTCAACACCTGCTCGATGCCTTGATACATGGCCGTCCTGTCATCCCGGTGGGCACCACAGCGCTAAGAGTGCTCGAAAGTCTGTATTGGCATGCCGTTAGCGGTTTGGAAAACCCTGCTCATCTCACCGTGAATCAATGGGATCCTTATGAACAGACAGTGAATCTCCCAAGTCCCACAGAAGCTCTTCGTTCCATCATCCTGCAGTTAGAAGCTGCCGGCGCAGAAGCTGTAAAAGGTCATACCGGACTCCTTATCGCAACAGGATATAAATTCCAATTCGCAGCCGGACTTATTACCAATTTCCACCAGCCTCGAAGCACTTTGCTGTTATTGGTTTCAGCCATGATTGGCAACCACTGGCAAACCGTGTACCAGTATGCCCTCGACCATGACTTCCGCTTCCTGAGTTATGGCGATAGCAGCCTGCTGTGGAAATTTACTCCGACGTCCTGAAATCCAGGTAAGGTTCCAACTTTTCAAGTGTTCCCTGTTTGAGTCCCAGCACCTTTGCTAGCTCCGCACCTGATTGAAAATTACCATGCTGAAATCGGTAAGCCACCAATGCTGAAGCTTCCCTGAAATCCAGATAGGGATGCGCGGCAAGTTCCTCCACAGTAGATGTGTTAATTTTCAATAGCCGGAAAGGCGGCGAAAACTCCAAAAAGGGCAAAATGGCCTGGAAAGTGCTGTCGGGCAATCCTTTGGTTTCTGCTACCTGCCGAATCGAAGTAAATCCGCCAAGGGCTTCCCTGAAGCGACATATTTTACCGGCATATCCCGGACCAATGCCCCGCAGGCTTTGCCAGGTTTCTGCGTTAGCGCGGTTGATATCCACCCTCACTTCTTTCCGCGGCTTCGAAGAGAATTTTCCTGCTCCCTGATCCATTCGCACAGAATCCGGTCCAACAATTTGAATAAAGGCCTTTACCCTGTCGAATTCCTCTTCATCCATGCTGTAAATCCTCTTGAGGTCCTCCGGTTTGTGGAACTCCCCCCCCTTGTTTCGGTATCCAATTATGCCCTTCACCGTGTTAGGAGAAAGCCCCAATGATAAAAGGACATCCTTGCTTGCGGTATTGGGGTCAAATTCCTGAAGTTCGATTTTTAAGGCGGTGGGTTTTCCTCCTCTATGAGTTTCACTGATTTTCACCCACGGCAGTAGCCTTTGGTAATCTACTGTGCTGAGGCTGTATATTTTCTGAAGATCTTCAGGTTTATTGAATTTTCCGCCTTTTGAGCGATAGTTTACCAAAGACTTTGCGGTGCGCTCAGGTAACCCAAGCATGATTAGGGTATCCAAACTTGCTGTGTTGGGATTGAAGAAAAAGGATGATCTTCTATTCGAGATATTTTTGCCGGTTTGCTCCGTTGCTGATTGCAGGTTTTCCAGAATGTCAGCAATGACTTCCGTATCCTTTATGTCCAAATCTGAAAACTCCGTGTCGCGCCGGATTAAGTGCGGCGCTACCATGCCAATCACGCAAATACTCAACAATAGTACAGCGCCTCTTCTTTCCGATCTCGTGTAGTAGAAATAATTTTTAAAGGACTCCATATCAATGAATTATTTAATGATAAATCGCCATGCTCCGGATGTGCCGACATCATGATATTTTATTTGAAGCCTGGCACATTCCTGCATCCATTTTTTCACTTTATATCTGCTGCTGTCTGAATCAAAAATTATGGCTTTTCGAACTTTCCAAATTTGCAGCAGGCTTTCTACAGA
>CAYTNI010000002.1:2762-26515 GCA_964439115.1 uncultured Saprospiraceae bacterium | reverse complement strand
TTAAACAATATCGGAAGAACAAAAATAATATTTAGTTGTTGCAAGTTTTTTTATTTAAAAAAGTGGCCACAAAGGATGAGCACCTGCCTTATGATTTGTCATTTCAAAATTTATCAAAATATAAACGGGTGCTCCCGATTAATCGAGAGCACCCGTTTATATGCCCTGTCGGACGATGAAGTCTGCTTTGCTTCTTAATAGAAGTTGGAGCGATTGTCCTGTAATTTGGCAGATTTCAGCATCGTGGCCACAAGTTGCGTAGCAATCTGGTTGCGGCTTGCGTTGGACAATGTGCGTTTCGTGGGTGCGAGGTCGGAAGCAGCAGCCGGTTCCGGCTTGTTGGTGACCTGCACAATAAACACGCCTGAATTGCCGGCTACCGGCGCAGATACTTTATTCAATGCCAGGGAGGATGCGGTAGCGATGACCTTGGGCTCAGAACCAAGGTCTCCAAGGAAGTTGGAGGCAAAGCTGATGCCGTTCAACGTATCAATATCCACCTTGTATTTGCCTGCCAGCGCTTCCAGGCTTTGGCCCTTCATACGTTCAGCCAGAATTTCGCCCTTTTTCTTATTCATTACAAGGGGTTTGATTTCCTCGCGAATACTCTCCACATCAGGAAGACCGGCAGACTGTACTGTCTTGAGGCCGGCAACGACAAATTTATCCACCGTGAGCATTTGAGGATTCTGGAAAGTAAATACTTCCGGCGACACCTCGCCCTCTTTTGCATTGAAAGCCCAGCGTACTATTTCACGTGCTGCTCCACCAGAACCGAGATCGCCCATGCGGTAGTCATTCGCTTCAAAAAGCGGAGAGGTGCCGGTCTCAAAGTTGCCTTTTTTAGCAGCCTCGAGGAGTTGTTCGAGTGTGCGATTCCCGCTCATCATGGCGATGGCCTTGTCTTTAATAGCCGCCTGGGTTTCTTCACTCGGGAGGATTTCTTCGGACAAATAGGCGAGTTTAACCCCCACATTATTATTGACGAACTTCTTGGCGGTAACCTCTACCAGGTGCACCCCAAACTGGGTAACGACCGTATAGAGTTTGCCCTGCTCTGCTTCAAAGAAAATAAGGTCATTGAACGGCTTAACCATCATACCCGGACCGGCGAAATCCAGATCACCGCCTTTGTCGCGGGTAGCATCGCTGCCAAAGACCGCTGCCAATTGTTCAAAAGTGTTGGTACCTGCTTCAATAAGCCCCTTCAGACTGTCAATACGAGCCTGGGCCTGGGGCAATTCTGCGGGAGAGTTAGCCTGAATAAGGATGTGCCGAGAGCGCACAGAATCCGGAATCGCCTTGCGATCGAGGAGCTTAACCGCTCTATATGCCCCGAAATCGAGATAGGGGCCATATACAGTGCCGGGAGTCATGGCAAATACGGTATCTGCGATGGTCTCACTAATTTCATCCTTTTTGTAGAATGCACCATCAATAGAACCATAATAGCGCTCTACAAAAAGTGAATCATCTTCAGCCGCAGCAAAAGCTTCTACCAAATCGGCAATGGACTTCTGATATTTTGCCGAGTCCTGTGCTGTTGCAGCAACGGGGAATACGACATATTGCACGGAGCGGCTTTCCTTGTCACGCTTGTAAACGGCTGCGTTTTCCTTGAGATAGGCTTTGTAGTCGGCATCATTTAGCTCGACTTCGGAATTGTCCAACTCGTCAAATGGGACCTGAACGGCCAACATATCAAAGCGCTGGTTCAAATCCTTATAGCCCATTTCAGCCATCCAGCCTGGCGTGTAGATAGCTTTACCCACTAAGCCGCTCAGCTTAGACTGCAGGCGGTCTTTGATAATTTCCTTCTCCTGGTGTGCCCAAAAGGCGCGGGCCTGTGGGTCATTGAGCTGGTTTGACTCAATAGCCGCCTTGAACTGATTCAGCTGTTCTCGATCCAACTGGCGTGTTGCCGGGTCGGAAAAGCGCTGCACCACAATGGGGCTTGGATTTATCCCGAACTCCAGGTCGAGCAATTCTGTTTTGCTCACGCCCAGGCCCAAGGCCTCTGCTTCTTCCTGCAGGAGGATATTCTCGGCAAAAAAGCTCCAGAGATAATCGCGACGGTCGTAGGGATCTACCGACGAATTTCGGTACATTACGTCTTCCACCCGCGAGAACTCTCTCCAGTCAATCTTTTTGCCATTTACCTTGCCCATGACGAACTGAGAACCGCCAAAAAGGCTCGTCCTGTCGTCAGACATGTACATAATGATGACGCCTAAAGACGCCAAGGCCATCATCACAATCAAAAACCAGGAATTCTTCCGGATTTGTCCAATCAAGCCCATACTGCTCAACTTTTAGTTCAAAGTATTGAAAGTCAAAAACTTGTGCTTTAATGCCCGTACCTCTTTTAAAAGGGTTGAAAAAAAGCCCTGCAAAGGTATTAAAAATTCAATAATCGAATAATTTTTAGCGCTTTGTTGTGTGCCGGATAGATATTTCCGGGTTTCGGGAGGCAAAAACATGCCGGAAATAACCTGAAAAAACATCCGCACCATGGATTTATGCCTAAATTATCGCTAATTTTAGCCACATGAAAACGAAATTTTCCTTCACATGTATGGCCTTTGGGCTGTTTGCTGTTTTATCGGTCGCACAGGAGGCCGCCCCTCCATCCTCTACCTGGACGCGAACTGCCGGCATGGGGCTTGACTTTGCACAATTACTCCAAATCAATCCCCGGCAGGGCGCCGGGCAAAATCGCATTGGTATCGCAGGTGCTGTCAACATAGCGGCTTCTTACAAAAAGGACAAAATAGTATGGGATAACACCGGGCTTTGGCAGTTTGGCCTTCAACGTCTGGGATCCGGTGTGATTCAATCAGGAAGCAGCCTGAAAAAAGTACCCTTTCAGAAATCCATTGATGAACTCCGCTTTAATACCAAGGTCGGATATAGCCTTTCCGAAAAAAAACGCCTGTTTTTTGCCCTGGATGGCTCAATGCTCAGCCAGCTCACCCCTACTTACCAGGGCAATGCTCAATTTCCGGGCAACTTCCTCAGTGATATAGCTGGAACAGGCGCCAACTCCAGGTTTTTTGCCCCGGCAACCCTTACGCTTTCTACCGGTATTGACTTCAAGCCTACCCCGAAGCTTTCCCTGTTTTATACACCTTTGGGCGGCAAGTTCATAGTGGTTGCCGATGACCGAATTGCTATGCTGGGCGTCCACGGCAACCCGGTAACCCGCGATGCCCTCGGCAATGTAATTGATTTCAAATCTGCTTTCAAAGGCCTCGGCTCCCTGGCGCGGGCGCAGTACAATGCCAAATTCCTCAACGACCGGCTCGCCATCGCATCCAACCTCGCTTTGTTTTCCAATTATCTCGACAATCCGCAAAATGTGGACGTAGATTGGACTAACCAACTCGATTTTTCTATCCTAAAGGGGCTTCAGCTCTCTGTTTTAATGAATGTTTTCTACGACCACGATGTACTGGTCCAAATATCTGACCCCGATGCCCCAAACGGCATCAGCGGCCTCGGGCGACGCGTGAGCCTTACCCAGCAGTTTTTGGTGAAGTATGCCGTGGTGTTTTAGCGCTCGTACTTAATCGTGCCGCCCGGCGATTTTTGTCGAAGAGAAGGTCCTTTGCGGAGTTCAAAATCCTGGCTGGTCACTATATCGCCCCAATACTCCGAATGCACTTCTATAGTGCGGGCACGGGGAGTGCAGGACAAACCCAGTTGTCGGAGCTGCATCTCATTAGGAGCCACGAAATATTTGCCCGGAGCAAGGCCGAGATAAGTGAAATAACCGGAAGGCTCAGAAAGTGTTTCCGCTATCTTTTTTCCACGGGTGTCATAAATGTGAATGGTTATTCGGCCTTGCGGAGTGAGCATATTTTCATTCCTAAAGAAAATAGTACCCGTCACTTCCCCGACCACAGCAACCGGCACATCTACCGCTGTGAATTGATTGGGCCGAACCACTACATTGATGGTGCCGACACCTATCTGCCATGCTATCGGGTCAAAGCTGTTCTTATCAATGGTGACCATGTAGGAATTATATGCCTCTAAGCCACGGACGACGATAAGGGTGTCCTTTTCTACTACTTCCCGGATGCCCGCCTGTAGTGAAAATTTTAACCCTCCAATCTTGGGTTCGCCAACTTCTCTTTTCCCGTTGGCATTGAAATCGAGAAACGTCGTAAAAACGGCTGTGCCACGACCAACGTTCGGCTGTCGAGACAACGAACTGTACCCCGATTTTCCATCGCGCAGCATCGCTCCATTAATTGCGCTCAGCAGTTGTGTGCCGTTGCTGCTGCTGCGCAGGGCCAGCCTCGCCTGCATCTGCCGTAAGTCAACCCGTAGGCCTATATTCACACTTTGAAATCTACTTTTAAAGTTCTCCTCCCAGAAGGCCTGAAAATAA
Source organism: uncultured Saprospiraceae bacterium (assembly GCA_964439115.1). GTDB lineage: Bacteria > Bacteroidota > Bacteroidia > Chitinophagales > Saprospiraceae > UBA2329. Next base: position 22,119 of record CAYTNI010000002.1, on the reverse strand, counting down.
GTACTCCCGGAAATCCGCCGTTCCATTTCAATCTTGGCAGAAATGAAGCGGTGCCGATTGTATTCATACTGTGCCTGCGGAAGAAAAAGCATTTTCCCGGGAAGTCTAAAGGCCATGGCAATATTGCTATACCAGTATGGCGTATTGCCTTGAGTAAAAATTCCGAAGGTCGAAAAATTCATGCTTGCCCCTGGTAAAGAGCCTGTAAATACCCATTCCGCAGTGGTGTATCGGGTGGATGCCAATACAATCTGATAGGCGCTCAATCGTGAAAAAAAGTTGACTGCCTTAATGTGAAATGGCATTGCAGCAGATAATCGTCGCTCTTCAAGATAGTTGTTGTAAATAGCTGTTTGGCCCGGTTTGTATTTCGTATAAACGCCCTCCAGGAGTAGTCTGCCGCCAGGCTGAAAATTGGCGGTGAAGTGGCTGCGGACATCGGGCATATAGTGCGCGGTTAAAAAAAGCCTCCTGCTCAGGCGCATACTTGCCATAGCAAACGGCATCTGTGGATTGTTGGAAATGGACGACAAATACTCTGTTCCTGCGCCAATGGTTAGGCCGTTCCACACGCCAAAATTTGCCTGCACCCTCCCAAATTGACTCATTTGGCCATCTTCAAAAAATCCGGCACTGGCAGAGTACTCTAACCTGCCTGCCGGAAGCATAGAATACGGAACGGAAATCCATGTCTCCCCTTTTCGCTGGGTGCCATCCGGCGCATAGAATACCAGTTTTACCTGCGTACTTCCATAACCCAAGGGAATTTCAAAACTGTAAAAACCGGAAGCGTCTGCTTGTTTGTAATCAACAGGCGAATAATTGACGTATAACTCTACCCAACTACCGGGCTCTGTATAATCCGTCCACAGGTAGCTTCCAAAAAATTTTTGTTTGGAAAGCGTAGCATTGCTTATCTGTGCACCTACCACCGGCGCCAGAAGTGTAGAAACAGCATTCGGTTGGATTTTACCTATTGAAAACTGCCTGACCAATGGGTGGTGATCGTTGGCATGTCGCCAAAGATAGTACTGTTGACGAGCGTCAAGCACGGTACGCTCATTTAATTGAAGAGCAACCGAAAGCTCACCGTTCGCCAAAACTCCACCAAGATGAAGATTCGCTCTGTATTGGCCTTGCCCCCTCAAGGCATAAGCCGTATTCAGCGCCCAATCCGCCGCATGGATTGAAAAAAAATCTGGATCAGGACTTATCGTTTGTTCGGCAGTCACCTTTTGCAGCAATCGGTCATAGTTGCTTTTTATTTGTGCCCGCTTTTTTTCAATAACCGCCGGCAGCTCCTCTTTGGAATTCAGGGTAACCGATAAGCTCCGAAAATCATAGCGGCAATCCAAACCCCAAAGTTGCCCGAACCAGTCCAGGTGAAGTAAAATATCCCCTTCTCGAATACGTATGGCTCCAGGCGGCAGCTGCCACTGTTTCCCAGCCCGCCTGAACAAACCAGAATGAACTTCAAGGCGAAAAGAGTCTTCCTTTGTGGTCAAAAATCCGGTAATCATCGCTTCAACAGGATCAACCCGGCAAGGTATGCCGATAAATCCAAACACTTCCCTGACTGACAGCCACGCCGATTGTTCCGAAACCAATGAAGACACATCCGTATCCCCCAAATGAACTACCTGTAAGTTGATTGCTATTGGCTCAGGAACCTGTTGATAGTCCTGTTGTGTCCAGGCAGTGTAGGCGATTAACGCCGTGAACAATAACACCAGTGCTCTTTTCCAAAAGTGTGGCCAAAATGAATTCCTAATATGTGCAAACTGGGAATACAAAATTTCAAATGCATTTTATTGCTGAATAAAGGTTACATAAAACGAACCGCTGTAAACGCCCGAAATTGTAGTCAAAGGCCCACCTACACGAAGCACTCCTCCTATGCGCACAATAGTCCTAAGAGGCGGCTGCTCCATGGTGATGAAGGGTGACCCCGTACTGGAATCCCCAATTTCTAAAATCGCAGTACCCCCATTACTGCCTTGCAACACCACCTCTGGCCCGTTCAAAATGGAGACTACCGTACCCGGATTAGCTTCCACTTCGAAAAAAGCAGGGGAAAACGGAGGGCCAAGGTTAGATTCAATCAAATCGCCGGTTACGGATCGGGAGCCGTCCGGATAAATGATGATATTACCTCCTGTTGGACCGCGAAATACCGTGCCGAAAACCAACCCCTGCTGAGGATCCGCATATACGGCAATTGGCCGGGGTGGCGGTGGTGGCTCCTGTGCGTAAGTGGCCAACAGAGCACCACACCCAAAAAACCATGTGATAATCCATTTCTTGCTCATCTTACCACGATTATTTTTTTTGAAAAAACTTTTTTTCCGACCAGGCATGTAACCACATAAACTCCTGAAACCGCAGGCGTATGGAAAGCATACCTTCCGGCAGCTTTTTGCCTTAATGCCTCTAACTCCTGCCCTGCCATGTTAAACAATCGCAAATCGGCATTTTCTCCTGAAGGAATATCTAATTCCACTTCAATTTCAATCCCGTCAAAAAAAACTTTAATCGGGCTAAAGTCCACCCCTGATAATGCGGTATCCTCTAGAGGGGTCGTCCGAAACACTACAAAAAACCTGGAAAGATTCATTCCGGACCCAAGCACTGCATGGTAATTTTCGGGGGCGTTCAAATCGTGATAAAGCTTTTTTTCCGAATCATACAAGTAATAAAACAACCCGGTCGGAGACATTTCCGGAGCCAAATTCACAAAAACAACCTCCCCGCCCTGTGGCAAAAATATACCAATAGGAATTCGGTGTACTGCCGGGATCTCATTCATTGCCCGGATGGCCAAATGTTCACCACGGGTTCCCAAACTAAAAATACTCGGCACGCCGCTACCCGCATTCAAAAGCTTAACCGCATCAAAACGGCCGTCAAAGCCCATACCGGATCTTGCCTGAAAGTAAAATACCGTGGCATCTGTCAGACCTTCCTCCGTCATCTTTAAGCCTATGCGTATCAGGTCAGGCGAATGGCGCAACTCAGGAATGGAGTCAATGCCCCCTGTTCTAACCCGATTGTCCATGCCTAAAACACCCGTTACAGGATATGCTCCTTCCGCTACATGTACAAAAAAAGCCTGCATGGCGGGAATATATGGGCCGGCTTTCCCATCAGAAGAAACACCATTAATATATGTCGTATAAATTCCACCGTACAAATCCGTAGAGTCCGCTTCAAATCGATAAATTGCATTGTCTATGTTGGTCTTTGTCCACCCCTCTGTTGCATCCCAGTTGATAGGCGATGGGTATGGGTTGCTAATCAGGTTGAAACCTCGCGTGAACGGTTGATTGTAATTGAACAGGGTTCGCGACAGCGCTCCATTGTTGACAGTACCTGTCATATCAATGATTTGCTGAGTAGCTGATGTGCCCATCTGAAAAGCATACCCGTGCATGGGCAACAATACCAGCGCAGAATCCGTATGTGCCAGCCATCCGTTGAAGGGGAGATTTTCCTCAAATCGGTACACCGCAGGAAAGGGAGCAGTCAAATCCACATCATCGGCCATTTCTCCTACGGTGGCAGCCAGAAATGGAGCGCCAAGATAGGCATATCCAAAGGCTCTGGATAAGTACCCCTGCATGGTCAAATACCCGGATACCTCCCCTTGGGCACCACCGGCTATCCATGCCGTTCGATTGGAATCCGCCAGTAAAGTCAGGCGGTTATCCGCAAAAAGTATTCCATCTACCCATACGCTGTTTCGAACCGCATGGTTTGAAGATGCCAATTCTACCGCACTGTTCTCCCCAACCTGAAGGTCGTAAAATACAGAGCCCTCCGCTCCTTCCACCCTTTGTAGCCCGCCACGAAAAACCACAGCGCCGGCCTTCGCAGAAAAACCTCCGTCATTAATCCAATGACCCGACAAGGAAATTATGCCGCCATTAGTGCGGATATGGGCCCCTTGAGCAATCCGGGTATGCCCTTGAGCGCTCAGAAAGGCGGGAGTAAGAACCCACCAGACGTACAAAAGCCGAAAGACTTGCCTGCGAAGCATTTTAATTGGTTTCTGTTTTCCACTGAATGTCCCGGAAAAAGAGCACATCACCTACACGGTCAGACTTACAGTACAATTCGAAAAAATCCCCGTTTTCTACGACAGGGAGGAAAATGACTGTGCCAAATTGAAAAGGCTCCCCGGTGATAGGCACGAATAAAATGGTAGTCCCATATATTGTTCCGGTATCTCCATTTTTTACAATGCCCAAAGTGATAGCACTTTTATGATCGGGATTCACCAGGTTGCCGTTAATAAAAATGGTACCTGCACGCTTGCTGATTGGCAAAAAAGTAATGCGATTGTTCTCGACAATCCAGTTCGTTGTAAATGAACTGATATTGACCCAGTTGACTTTGTACCAGGTATCTGCCAGCGGTGTAGTAGTGGAAAGCGTGTTGTTCACCACGTTGATATAGCAAATCGGATTGTGATCTACCTCGTCCACGTTGTCTTCAATATATATATTAGCATCCCGGCCATCCGTTCTGGTAAAATCGAACCCGGACAAAAAACTACCGGTACCATTCCAGTAATTGGCCATGATGGTAATTGCGGCAAATGGCGCAAAGGTGGCCGGTTCATACCCTACGGCAACAGCTCCTGTGTTTTGCGCATAAAAACCATTGTGATTGATAGAGATGGTGGCCATGGGGCCGGAAAGCAGATTCACGCCAATAGGACATTGAAAAATTTTCGTGTTGGAAACCCGAAAGGAGGTTTGGGTAGAGTCTCCCGCGGCAATTTCAAGACCCACAGCCTGTGCGTTAAGGATATAACAGTTAAAAACCCAAACCTCGGCATTGGTTTTCAGTACGATGCCTTTATTAAATCCGGTAATCCGACATTCCTGGACATCTCCATAGATTTTTGAGCCGCTGAACCAGATAGCGTCTTCGTTCGATGCCGTACCATAGCCGGAAAGCACTGTGCCGTCCAGCTTGAGCATGCGAAAGTAGGTTTCTGAAATGCTGTTAAACATTGGTTTGCCCTCCAACCCGGAGGCGGCCTTTAGAGTCACCGACCCAAAGGAAAGCGCAGCAATGGTAAGTGGAAAAGGCAAATCCAAGGTAATAGTGTTTTGGATTTCGTACTCGCCGGAACTAAGGCGCACCATGGTTGGCCCTGACATGTGCATTTCCAAAAAAGAAATAGCTTCTTCCAAATTTGTCCAACTACCCGTAGGTGAAACCTCCAGGACGCCTTCCCGCTCTGTTATGGATTTATTGCGCAAATACCACTGCCCTCCGTATGCCACAAAAATTCGGCTTTGCCAGCGCGTCATGTTCACACCCCCCGAATGGCCGTCTATTGTAGCTGCGCCGAAAGGATGGATTGAGACAAGATCGGTGGGCAGCCCAATGTGTTTGACTATAATGGTAAGGCCATTTTCCGCACTCGTGATAGCTGGCAGGGTAAGTGTAATGTTTCCGGCGGCGGAGACGTAGTTTTCGTACTTCGTCAAAGTGTCCGACATGGTTTTTTCCACCATGCCTCCGCCGGAAGCCAATGCCGATCCTAGTAAGACCCATGCAGCGCCATCCCAGAAATAGAACCCTTGTGGAGCATCAGTCTGATAAACCAATAGACCAACCGCAGGACTGGCAACGGCTTCTCGCTGAGACGCCGTAAGCCTCGGCGTCAGGAAGCCTTTGTCTATAGAGTAGGCCTCCAATACGGCCGAACTTTCTCCGCTAATCCGTGTAGAATCGTCAGAAACGAGCACCGTTTGACTCCGAAGCGCCTGCACGGTGACGAAAGCAAGCACAAGGATTAGGTATTTTTTCATGTCTGCACGCCGGTTTTTTTAAGGAAGTTGGAGTGTTGCTTCCGCCTTCAGCGGGTTTTTGTCGTCGGTATCACGAGCTATAAACTGCAAAAGGAGCTTTCCTGAGCCCAACGCAGCACAGGATTTAACAGAAAGAGGGATAGAAACCTCCCGCAAAGCATTGGGTGTATATACCGCCAAGCCTCTGACCGTTCCTACTGCCGTCATACTGCCGTCAGGAGCCTGGTGAACTACCGTGAAATCTCCAAAAACAGAGCGGTTGCCGCTTCTATACATACGAAAGGTTAATGCGCAGGAGGCGTCATCTAGCTGCTGAATTTGAAGGTCTTTCAAACTTACATCCACACTAGTGACGCCCTCGCGCACAATCAAAGGTATAGACACCCCAAACACCGGAGTCAACTGAACTCCAATATCCTTAGACAGAGACGTCGGTGACTCACTGCCCAACGGCCTTGTTTTGGATACAATCCGGACATAAAGGTGTGATCGGTATTCACCGACAGGGGATACACCCCGTTTTATCCTTTGCACCCGTATCACCTGAGCCTCCTTGGGTGCGAGCGTCACAGCCCGCGGAAAATACCGCACCAACGGCTGTGCCGCCATATCTCCTGCTGCTTCAATATTGATTTCTTCAAACGAGCCATCTTCCTTCATCCGGAGATGAATAAGGCTAATCTGATAATCGGCTGTGTCCGTCCCGGTATTGACAAGATTGATTTGTTCGGAAATTTTATTCCCTTCCAAAACCACTCTTTGCGGCACCAAAGAAAGACTCCCTTGTGCCACGGTGACTAAATGCCCTGTACAGATAACGAAAGCAGCAGCACCCAATCTTGAGATGAAAGAACTTTCTTTCACAAATGATAGCATAGCCATTGAATTCAGTTGTAGTTAACGGTTACGGTGAACCCCCCTTCGGAGGTGTAAGTTCCTTCCGGTTGCATAGCGCCAACGCCAAGGGTTGCACCAACACTCAGTGTTTGTGTTCCACCTCCACTCAGCGTACCGGTGGATGCCGGGTCACTGGTAAAGGTATTTACTACCATACTATTGGTATTGTAGTAAATGGTATAGTCGGAACTCGGCAGTGTAATTGAATAGGTCATGCTCGGCTCCCCGGAAACTGTAAAAGAAGCCGCTGTTACCGTACCTCCGGCTAATGTCACACCTCCCGTTGCAGAACGCACTCCGGCAGGTGTTAATACTGCAGTACCAGGCGTATTGGAAGGACTCAGCACACCAAAGTTCATGTCTGTCACCTTCGCAATACTGATAGCCGTATTAATTACGGCTGTTGCATTGGCTGTTGCTGAAGACTGTGCCCATAGATACATGCCCGAAGCAAACACTACCATTGCTGTAATGAAAATTTTAAGACCGTTTCTCATGGTGTCAGTTTTTTGGTTAATAATTCTAAGTCTCCAAGAGGCATTAAGCCCTTTTTCCTTTATAATACCGCTATGGAGGTTAAAAAACAATGACAAAAATCCCCTGGAAGAAAATTGTGGTTTTTTGTAATAAAATCGTGGGGGCCAATTATCCTTTCTGAGAAAATACGTCCTGTAATTATACTACTTGCCTATAAAGGTATAAAGATAATTCGTCCATTTTTAAATCTGTATGTTATTTCCTATTAAAATAACATCGCCAAAACTACAGGCTAAGGCACTGCATCAATAATTTGTTTATCTTTACAACGTTATGAACCATCCTTATCCACATCTGCTCCAGCCCCTCGATTTGGGCTTCACCCAACTACCCAACCGCGTGCTGATGGGCTCCATGCATACCGGGCTGGAGGAAGAACCCAACGGGATGGCCAGAATGGCCCGGTTTTATGCCGAAAGAGCTGCCGGCGGTGTCGGGCTCATTGTTACTGGCGGCATTGCCCCTAACCGTGCCGGCTGGGTAGCGCCCTTTGCCGGAAAAATGACCACGCAAAGCGATGCACGCAAACATACTGTAATACCGGCCGCCGTGCACGCCGAAGGCGGAAAAATCTGCATGCAAATTCTGCACGCCGGCCGCTACGGGTATCATCCGCTCTGTGTGGCACCCAGCAGAATCCAGTCGCCCATCTCACCCTTCAAGCCTTGGCCCCTAACCTCATTCGGCGTAGAGCGTCAGATTCGCCATTTTGTGCGTTGTGCCTTGCTCGCCAGAGAGGCCGGCTACGACGGCGTGGAGATTATGGGATCCGAAGGGTATTTAATCAATCAGTTCATTGCCGCGCGCACCAACAAGCGCAACGACCAATGGGGCGGCTCCTTCGAAAATCGAATCCGCTTTCCCCTCGAGATTGTACAACGCACCCGCGAAGCCGTAGGTCGTGACTTCATCCTCATCTACCGCCTTTCCATGCTCGACCTCGTCGAGGAAGGTAGCTCCTGGGAAGAAGTAGAACAGCTCGCACTTAAAATCGAAGCTGCCGGCGCCACGCTCATCAACACAGGTATCGGCTGGCACGAAGCCCGGATTCCCACCATTGCCATGATGGTGCCCCGCGGCGGCTTTAGTTGGGTCACGCAACGCCTGATGGGTAAAGTCGGCATTCCGCTGATTACTTCCAACCGCATCAATACCCCCGAAGTTGCCGAACAAATTTTAGCCGAAGGGCGTGCGGACATGGTCTCTCTGGCTCGTCCCTTTCTGGCCGACTCCGATTGGGTTAAAAAGGCGGCGCGACGGCGGTCTGATGAAATCAACACTTGTATCGCCTGTAATCAGGCCTGCTTAGACCACACCTTTCAGCGCAAAGTTGCCTCCTGCCTCGTCAACCCGAGAGCCTGCCGCGAAACCATCCTGAATTATACCCCTGCACCCGTGCGAAAGCGCATTGCGGTGGTCGGCGCCGGCCCCGCCGGACTGTCCTTTTCTGCCATAGCCTCAAGCCGGGGTCACGAAGTACATCTCTTCGAGGCTGACTCCGAAATCGGCGGGCAATTCAACATGGCTCGCCGCATCCCCGGTAAGGAAGAGTTCAATGAAACCCTTCGATATTTCCGCCGGCAACTCGAGATCCACCACGTAACTATCCACCTGAATACGCCATTTGATGCCGGCACCCAGGAGCGCGAGCGCTTTGATGAAATCATACTCGCCACCGGCATTACCCCGAGGCAAATTGCCCTGGAAGGTATTAACCACCCCAAGGTGCTGAGCTATATAGACGTACTACGGTTAGGCCGTCCTGTGGGTCACCGTGTAGCCATCATCGGCGCCGGGGGTATCGGGTTCGATGTGGCGTCATTTCTTCTGCACGAAGGAAGCCATACCGCGCAGGAACCGGCATTGTTCATGAAATCCTGGGGCGTGGACATGCAATATACCCATCGCGGGGCACTTACCCGCGCCGAGCCAGATTTGCCCAAACGGGAAATCTTCCTGCTGCAACGCTCCGCCGGCAAATCGGGAGAAAAGCTCGGCAAAACTACCGGGTGGATACATCGCACTGACCTGCGTCGCCATAAGGTGCAGGCTCTCACCGAGGTGCGCTACCTCAAGGTGGATGATGCCGGCCTACATATCAACGTGAAAGGCCAATATCGCCTGCTGGAAGTGGATCACGTCATCATCTGCGCCGGCCAGGAGCCCCTGCGTGCACTTCAGGAGCCCCTTGAAGCCACTGGTGCAAAAATACACCTGGTGGGTGGCGCTTTTGAAGCTGGTGAGCTGGATGCCAAACGCGCTATAGAACAAGCGGCCATGCTGGCTGCGGAAATTTGATTTTTTCTGCTCCGGCAACCTTCTTTATGCTTCACACCTATCGGTTTTGCGCTTTCTGACGTGCCGCAAAAGCCCCAGAGTGGATAGATTTTGCTGTAGGTTTCAATTTTATACAAGATTTTGATTCGCCCAAAACCCGATTAGCGCGAAACGACAACAAATTGTTTTATTTTTGTGGTTTAAACACAGTATGTTTTTCATGCTTTGAATAAGCCACCTGCATGTTTCTCAATTGTCACAGTTGGTTCAGCCTTAGATACGGCACGCTGTCTCCAGAGCACCTGGTACAGGCTGCAGCACGATGGAACATCGAAACGCTAGCGCTTACAGACATCAACAACACGAGTGCTACGCTCGAATTTGTACAGCAATGTCAACACGCCGGAATCCGGCCGATTGTCGGTATGGATTTTCGAAGGGACGGGCAGTGTTTGTACATCGGCCTGGCTCGCAACAACGAAGGCTTTGCTGCCCTGAACGAACTGCTCTCTACCCATGTACAATCGGGAAAGCCCCTGCCCGATGTGGCGCCACCGATGCAGGATGTATGGATTATTTACCCGCGCCTCCTCAAGCCCATAGGGCAATTTCGGGAAAACGAACTGCTCGGCATAAGGCCGGAACATGTAGCAAGGCTATTTGGTCATGAACTCCGGCAACACACCCATAAGCTCGTGGCGCTCAGCCCGGTCACTTTTCTTGATGAAGAGGGGTATCAACTCCACCGGCTGCTGCGCGCCATTGACCAAAACACCCTGCTTTCCCGGCTCGATGCCGGAGTTTGCGCCAAAAAGAACGAGCGCCTGATGCCGCCTGAGGCGTTGAATACGTTGTACCAGACCTTTCCGGCCATCCTGGCCAACACGGCGCGAATTGCAGCCTCCTGCGAAATTCGGTTTGAAACCGGCCTGCAAATAAATCGTCAGACTTTCACCGGTAGTAAGGATGGTGACTTCTCCCTTTTGGAAAAACTCGCCATGCACGGCTGTATCCGACGCTATGGCGAACGCCATGTAAGCGCCATACAACGCACCCAAAAAGAGCTGCGCATTATCAGGCAGCAAGACTTCTGTGCTTACTTTCTCATCGCATGGGATATCGTCCGCTATGCGCAATCGGCGGGCTACCACCATGTGGGTCGCGGCAGTGGCGCCAACTCTATTGTGGCCTATAATATTGGTATAACAGACGTGGATCCCCTGGAGCTCGACCTCTATTTCGAGCGGTTCATCAACCCGCACCGCGTTTCGCCCCCTGATTTTGACATTGATTTCTCCTGGGATGAGCGCGACGATATTACCGATTACATTTTCAAGCGCTATGGACGCGGCCACGTAGCGCTTCTCGCCACCTACAATACCTTTCAGGGGCGATCAATCATCCGGGAACTGGGCAAAGTGTATGGCTTGCCCAAGGCAGAAATTGACAAAATAGCAGCCAGGCCGGATGATAAAGACAACCACCATCCCCTTGCGGCCGAGATACTTCGGCACGGTGAGGCATTAGAGGGTTTTCCCAACTACCTTTCCATACATGCCGGGGGCATACTTATTTCCGAACGGCCTCTCAAGTACTACACGGCAGTAGAAATGATGCCCAAAGGGTTTCCCATTACACATTTTGATATGCACCATGCCGAGGACTGGGGGTTTCATAAATTAGACATTCTCAGCCAGCGCGGTTTGGGGCATATTAAGGATGCGGTGGAGCTGGTGCGCCTCAACCAGGGCAAAGCAGTGGACATCCATGACATCACGGTTCTAAAAAACGATCCTACTACCCGTGCGCAACTTCGATCCGGCCATTGCATCGGTTGTTTCTATATCGAAAGTCCCGCCATGCGCAGCCTGCTCCATAAAATGCGCTGCGACAACTACACGCATCTTGTGGCTGCCAGCTCTATCATCCGGCCTGGAGTGGCGCGTTCCGGCATGATGAAAGCCTACCTACACCGGTTTCAGCAGCCCAACGCTTTTGAGTATTTGCACCCCGTCTTCAGGGAGCATCTCGGAGAAACCTTTGGCATCATGGTCTATCAGGAGGATGTGATGAAAATTGTACATCACTTCGCCGGGCTAGACCTCGATGAAAGCGATGTGTTGCGCCGCATCATGAGCGGCAAAAAAGACAAGAACGATACCCTCGGGCGCTTGCAGCAAAAGTTTTTTGACAATTGCCGGACGCGCGGCTACAGCGAAGACCTCTCCCGGGAGGTTTGGCGCCAGGTTGAGAGCTTTTCAGGCTATTCCTTTTGTAAAGCACATTCTGCGAGCTTTGCAGCAGAAAGTTTTCAAAGCCTCTACCTCAAGGCACATTTTCCTCTGGAATTCATGGTGGCTGTCATCAATAATTTCGGAGGCTTTTATGCCACCGAATACTACATCCATGAAGCCCGGATGTGTGGTGCAACTATTCATCCGCCTTGCGTAAACCACAGTCAGTACCTCACCACTATTGAAAATACGGATGTTTATCTGGGTTTTATCCACCTACAGGGCATGGAACGGCTTGCCGCCCACAGAATCGTACAACAGCGCGCAGCAGATGGTCCCTTCCGCAGTCTGGAAGATTTTGTACACCGGGTGGACATTTCGCGTGAACAGCTTGAGTTGCTGCTGCGCATTGGCGCTTTTCGCTTCACCGGTAAAAGTAAGTATGAGTTGATGTGGGAGAAAAATGCGGTTTTCAACGCCTCTGAGTCTTTTAACGGTACATTGAGTTTATTTGGTACCGAAGAAAGTTCCGCGATGCTTGTTGGTGAGCCGTCTGTACCGGAGTTGCCTCCTGACGGCCCCTTTGACCAGGCCTTTGATGAAATAGAACTCCTGGGCTTCCCACTCCAATCACCCTTCGAGCTGTTGGCGGAACCCCATACCGGCATTTCCGGCATTTTCGCAGAAGCTTTGTCCGGGTATATCGGCAAAGTAGTATCCATTATTGGTTATTATGTGTGTAAAAAGGAACTGCGCACCATCAGCGGGCAGCGGATGGCCTTTGGCACGTGGTTGGATGTACATGGCCACTTTTTTGATACTACCCATTTTCCCAATTTTCTACGCACGGAGCCCTTCGTTGGGAAAGGCATCTATCACATTGAGGGAAAAGTAGCCGAAGAATACGGTTTTTGTAGTATTGAGGTCACCCACATGAAGCGGCTTCCAATGCGGAGTGATATGCGATTTTCATAGTTTTAAAGATATTAATACCCACATAACACCCCGTTAATTCAATTTTGTGCTAACTTGCCACACTTTTCCATAAAATTGCCGTTTATGATGAAACACCTTGTCGTTGGTATCGCCCTCGTAGCTTTGATTAGCACCCCTTTACGTGCCGACGAGGGCATGTGGCTTCCTATTTTGCTGCGCGAACTCAATGCCCCGCAAATGAAAAAACTGGGCATGAAAATATCCGCTGAGGATATCTACAGTATCAACAAAGGCAGTATGAAAGATGCTGTGGTAAGTTTTGGTGGCGGCTGCACGGGCGGAGTGGTTTCCAACCAGGGGTTGTTACTCACCAACCACCACTGTGGCCGTGGTCGTATTCAGGCGCTTTCCACACCCGAAACCAACTACCTGAAAGACGGCTTCTGGGCCATGAACCTGTCGCAGGAACTACCCAGCGAAGGGCTTTCCGTTACGTTCATCGTACGTATTGATGACGTTACCAAAGCCGCACTAAACGGCGTAACCAAATCCATGACTGCAAAAGAACGGCAGTCAGCGGTAGATAAAAACCTGGAATCTATACGCACTCAGGCGCAGAAGGAAAGCTGGCAAAATGTGTTCGTCCGCTCCTTTTATGAAGGCAATCAGTATTTCCTTTTCGTTACCGAAACCTTCAACGACATCCGTTTGGTAGGTGCACCCCCGGAGTCTATCGGCAATTTTGGCGTGGATACTGATAACTGGGTTTGGCCGCGCCATACCGGTGATTTTTCTGTTTTCCGCATCTATGCCGACAAAAACAACCGGCCAGCCGAGTATTCTGCCGAAAATGTGCCCTATCGCCCCCGATACGTCCTTCCTGTATCACTAAGCGGTATAAGAGAGGGTGACTTCTCCCTCACTTTCGGGTTTCCGGGTCGCACTAATCTCTATCTGCCCGCCGCAGGGGTAGAAATGCAGGTGAATGTCCTTAACCCCATTCGGGTTGGTATTCGCGACCAGATCCTCGACATCATGGGCGAGGCTATGCGTGCCGACCAGGAAGTGAAACTTCAATATACCTCCAAACAGGCAGGTGTTTCCAATGCCTGGAAAAAATGGATTGGAGAAACCCAGGGGCTGAAACGCGTCGGTGGTCTCGAGCAAAAACGCCGAATGGAAGCTGAATTTATCCGCCGCGTGAATACCAACCCCACATGGAAAGCCGCATATAGTAGCCTGATTTCAGATATGGAAAAGGCATATACCGAATTGACGCCCCTGGCCGTCAGCCGCGACTATTTCAACGAAACTACCCGCCAGATAGAGCTGTTCCGACTAGCAAGCTTCGTGGACCAGGCCCTTCGCCTCCAGGAAGCCCAAGGGCCGGAAGCCGCTAAGAAACGCTCCGCACAAATCATCGGCGGAATGAAAAACTACTACAAAAATTATCAGGTAACCATTGACCGCCAACTTTTCGAACGGCTCCTCGGTATTTACTTCGAAAAAGTGCCCAAATCCGCCCAACCTAAGTATGCGCTCGAATTACTCGAAGCACATGACGGCTCCATCGCCAAACTCGCGGAAAGTATCTTCGCAAATACCCAGCTCACAGACCCGCAAAAAGGGTTGGCATTGCTGGAAAACAACTGGGAAAGTGCCCTTGAAACCCTCAGCAACGATCCGGCACTGAAGCTTTACCGCGAAATCAATGCAGCAGGTGCAGAACATATCCTCAAGCCCGCTTCCGCAATGCAAGAACAACTCCCGACACTCCACCGCAACTACATGCAAGCCCTCATGGAAGTCTTCCCCGAGAAGCGATTCGCTCCGGATGCCAACAGCACCATGCGCGTAAGCTATGGTCAGGTCAGCGGTTACCGCCCCCGCGATGCCGTTCGCTATGAAGCAGTGAGCTGGCTCGATGGCGTTATGGAAAAGTACAAGCCGGGCGATTATGAATTTGATGTGCCCGAAAAACTTCGCACCCTTTACGCGGCTAAAGACTTTGGTCCCTATGCAGAAAACGGCCGCATGCCCGTGTGTTATATCACGACCAGCCACTCAACAGGCGGTAACTCCGGAAGCCCAACCTTCGATGCCAATGGCAATCTCGCCGGCCTGCTATTCGATGGCTCCTGGGAAGGAGTAATTAGCGATTACTATTTCAGCGAGGAAATCAACCGCAGCATCATCGTAGATATCAGATACGTTTTATTTGTAATAGACAAATTCGGAGGCGCCAAACACCTGGTAGATGAAATGAACCTCGTTTCATCCACACCCAAAGGCAAAAAATAACGTAAGCCTGCCGATAATCCAACACATCACTTTTTTCAAGCAGTGCGGCAATATCCCGGGTTTGTCAAAACCCTTTTGCCGCGCTGCTTGTTATTTTTAGTCAAGTCTAACTCCAATGTTAAGCAAAAGCGAAGAAGATTATATCAAAGCAATCTTCCAACTGGCCTATACCATCGGCGGCGAAAAAATCGGAACCAACCAACTGGCGCAACAGTTAGATGTCGCACCGGCATCGGCAAATAATATGCTTAAACGCCTTAAAGAAAAAAATCTCGTAGATTATCAAAAATACGGAAAACTCACCCTGACACCCACCGGTAAAACCGTCGCCATCCAACTTATCCGAAAACACCGCCTCTGGGAAACTTTCCTGTACCAAAAACTCGGCTTTTCCTGGGATGAAGTACATGATGCCGCAGAACAACTCGAACATGTACAATCCGAAAAACTCATTGAAAGACTGGATCAGTTCCTTGGAAACCCTCAATTTGACCCTCATGGAGATCCCATACCCGATGCACAGGGCAATTTTACCCCGGTTAATTTCAAAACCCTAGCCGAAGTAAAACCCGGTGAGCACTGCCGTATTATAGGCGTTAAAGACAGCTCCTCCGTTTTTCTGCAATACCTCACTGAACTGGGCCTTGCACTTCAATCGGAAATCCAGGTGTTGCACAAAATTCCATTCGATAACTCCCTCCGCATTACTATTCAAAAGCGCCCCCCCTTCGCCGTTGCCGAAAAGTTTGCACTCCATATCCTTGTAGAGCCACAAAGTTAGTCTTGGCTAATTTTTATTTAAACCCTTTTCTAATTTTGTTGTTTTTACTACGTACAATCATTTATGGCATGGAAACCCGACTGCCGGATACTACCTCCCACTGGTTTGCCTCCTGCATCAAGCTACAGTTTCGGCTTTTCGCATTCGCCGGCATCTTCGTGATGGCGGTTATGACTGCCTGTACCTCCGGTACTACCGCTCCGCCTTCAAACAAACTGCGCGTTGTCTGCACTACCGGTATGATTGGCGATGCGGTAGCCCACCTCGCCGGAGATGATGCTGTTGTCCACACCCTGATGGGTCCCGGTGTAGATCCTCACCTATACAAAGCTACACAGGGAGATTTACACCACTTGATGAATGCCGACCTGATTTTCTATAACGGTCTGCACCTCGAAGGCAAAATGGGAGAAGTCTTTCATAAGCTATCCCGAACCAAAAAGGTGGTAGCCCTGGCAGAAATGCTTCCCCGGCATTTGCTTATACATCCCGAAGGGGATTCAACGGCTTACGATCCTCATGTTTGGTTCGATGCTTCTTTATGGGCCAATATTATCAGACTGGCAGGGGAAGCTCTTGCAGAAGCCGATACGGCAAACCGAAGCAGTTACCTTGCACGGGCCGAAACACACGCGCTGACATTCGACAGCCTACACGTCTGGATTACTTCACAAATAGACTCCATTCCTGTTTCACGTCGGGCACTTATTACCGCACATGATGCATTCGGCTATTTTGGAAAGGCTTACCGAATGGACGTTCGCGGACTTCAGGGCATTTCCACTGCTTCTGAATACGGCCTGCGCGACATCAGCGAACTGGTACGTTTCATCACCCAGCGGAAAATCAAATCTGTATTTATCGAAAGCACTATTAATTCAAAATCGCTCGAAGCCGTGGTGGAAGGTTGTGCCCGGCGAGGACACACGGTTTCCATAGGGGGCCATTTGTACACCGATGCCCTCGGCACCCCTGGCACACCAGAAGGCTCCTACTTAGGAGCAATTCGAGCCAATGTTCAAACCATCTGCACCGCATTAAAATAACAAGCCATTTCGTCCCTCATGCATACCGCCGTCGAAATTCACAACCTTACTGTCTCCTACAATTACAAGCCCGTGCTGTGGGATGTAGATCTCGCCCTGCCAGAAGGAAATCTTATCGGCATCATTGGGCCCAATGGATCGGGAAAGACGACGCTTTTAAAAAGTATCATGGGGTTGACACCCGCGGATAGCGGCTACATCAAAATCTTTGACTGCCCACTAGATAAAGTCCGAAACAGGGTAAGCTATGTGCCGCAAAGAGAATCCGTGGATTGGGATTTTCCCATCAGTGTACGCGAAGTTGTTGAAATGGGTCGTTTTCGACCACGCAACATCTGGGGCCGGCTACGGCAGGAGGATAAGGACATTGCTTCTCAAGCCCTGGAAAAAGTTGGCCTGAGTGCTTTCGCCAATCGGCAAATTGCCCAGCTTTCGGGCGGGCAGCAACAGCGGGTTTTTATTGCCCGCGCCCTGGCTCAACAAGCCGACCTGTATCTCATGGACGAACCCTTTGCGGGCGTAGATGCCGCCTCAGAACAGGCAATCCTGGACTTGCTATCAGCCATGAAAACCGCCGGTAAAACAGTAATCATCGTACACCATGACCTGCAAACCGTTCGTCAGTACTTCGACTGGATTGTACTACTCAACACCCGTCTGATTGCCTGCGACACCGTAGAAAATGCCCTCCACGAGGAGAACCTCCGCCAGGCATACGGCGGTAAACTGACCATTCTCTCCCATGTCTCCGATATGCTCCAAACCCGCGATTTTCCCGTTAGAGAACAAAAACCCAAAACGCGCTCATGAACAGCTTTTTGACCGATCCCAATGTACAGACTGTCACTTTGGGCGTCATGCTGCTCGGTGCCAGCGCAGGCATGACGGGCTGCTTCGCACTGGTGCGCAAACGAGCACTCATTGGCGATGCTATCGCACATTCCGTGCTGCCTGGGGTTTGCCTGGCCTTTATCTTCACCAATCAAAAACACCCGATTTTTTTAATCCTCGGTGCCGCCGTGACTGGCTGGCTGTCTCTGATGTTCATGGATTTTATCACCCGTCACAGCAAAATCAAACCAGATGCCGCTATCGGCGTGGTATTGAGTCTGTTTTTCGGACTGGGTATTTTGCTGCTCACGGCCATTCAAAATTCCGGCAGTGGCAATCAGGCAGGGCTCGACAAGTATTTGTTTGGCAAAGCAGCTTCACTCACCCGGGAGGATGTATGGGTTTTCAGTATCCTTGCACTATTGATTGTGGCCAGCATTGGCGCTTTTTTCCATGTTTTTAGATTTGTAGCCTTCGACCGCGATTTCAGTGTGGCGCGTGGCTTGCCGGTTCGGTGGATTGAGCTTCTGCTTTCTACCATTACCGTACTTGCCGTAGCTGCCGGTATTCAGGCAGTCGGAGTCGTGTTAATGGCTGCGCTGCTTATCACCCCGGCTGCCACGGCCCGATTCTGGACAAACAGCCTATGGCGCATGTTAATCTGGGCTGCCGTCCTGGGAGCCGCGGCCGGCGTTCTGGGCGCTTGGATTTCATACCTTGCTCCAGCAATGCCTACAGGGCCCTGGATTGTGGTTTTTTTATCCGCCATGGCGTTATTTTCCGCTTTTTTTGCCCCCCAGGGCATATTTGCCCGCCACCTGCTTCAAAGAGGAAATTCAAAAAAAATCCTCTCTGAAAACATTGTCAAAACCTTCTATCTATTGCAGGAAAATTTGTCGTTGGGTCCCCATGTGGTGACTTTTGAAGCGCTGTGCCAAAGTGGTAACTTCTCTTCCCGCGAACTGAGGAAAGGGTTAAAACGTCTGCAGCGCAAAGGGTTGGTCGAAATGATAGGCAGCGGGCAGCAGTGGCAGTTAACCCCACTAGGTACAAGTGAAAGTCGGCGGGTTGTGCGACTCCACCGCTTGTGGGAGCTGTACCTCAGCCACCGTCTTGGCATGGCAGCAGACCATGTTCACGAAAGTGCAGAGGCGATTGAGCACCTGCTCACCCCGGAAATGGAAAAACACCTGATGGAGGATTTGGACTACCCCACCCATGACCCTCATCAAAGTCATATCCCCTACGAATCGGAAAAACCCAGCCTGTAATGGAAGCATTATGGATTATCCTAGCCGGGGCACTCGTTGCAATATGCTGCACGCTATTAGGTACTTTTTTACTGCTACGCAATATGGCCATGGTTGGAGATGCCATCTCCCATGCTGTACTGCCGGGCATTGCCCTGGCTTATCTCGTTTCCGGCACACGGGAAAGCTTGCCGATGCTTTTCGGGGCTGCGGCATTTGGCGTACTTGCTACTGTCTTCATCGAATGGTTGTATCGCCGTGCCCGGCTACAGTCTGACGCAGCCATCGGCATAACATTCACTGCACTTTTTGCCATAGGAATCATCTTGATTTCCCTGTTTGCCGGTCAGATAGACCTTGATCTTGACTGCGTGCTGTTCGGAGAAATTGCCTACGTGCCGATTGATTTGTGGATTACCCGCGAGGGCGTCATCCTTGGTCC
>CAYTNI010000002.1:0-2662 GCA_964439115.1 uncultured Saprospiraceae bacterium | reverse complement strand
TTGCCTACGTGCCGATTGATTTGTGGATTACCCGCGAGGGCGTCATCCTTGGTCCTAGGGCCGTCTGGATTCACGGCGGGTTACTCCTGTTTATATTGCTTTGGTTCCGGGTGGGATTCAAAGGTCTGGTGATTACCTCTTTCCATCCGGAATATGCCGCCACTTTGGGGATATCGGCAGCCGTATGGCACTACTCACTGATGAGCGCCGTTTCTCTGACCAGCGTGCTTGCTTTTGAATCCGTGGGTGCCGTTTTGGTAGTTGCTTTTTTGATTGTACCGCCTGCCACGGCGTTTCTGCTGACGGATAAATTGCGCACCATGCTTTGGCTTGGCGTCGGGTTTGGCATCGGAGCAGCCCTTGGCGGATATTACCTGGCAGTTTGGCTTAATGGTTCCATTGCCGGCGCCATGGCGGTAATTTCCGGCGTATTGTTTGTCGCGGCACTGTTATTTTCACCGCGAAGCGGTTTTCTAAGAAAAAAAACGACGGATTACTCCAGTTTGACATAGTCGGTGGGATTTACCGGCTTGCCTTTGTACCAAAGTTCGAAGTGCAGGTGTGGCCCATCCGTTTTTGTGCCGGTATTCCCGATGATGGCAACAGCTTCGCCGGCACGCACAAAGCTGCCTGCTTTTTTGAGCAGCGCTGAATTGTGCTTGTAGAATGTTATGACGTTATTGGCATGCTGTATGCCTATGGTGTTTCCCGTTTCCAGCGTCCAATCTGAAAAAAACACGTGACCATCCATCGCGGACTTTATCGCGGTATTTTGTGGAGCAATGACATCTGTACCCCAGTGTTTTTTATCCGGATCGAATTGTGCACTGATTTTCCCTTTTATTGGAGGAGAGAAATACATTTGTTCGAGTGGCACATCCCGCGGAGAAAAATTAGAGGTTCGCGGTTCACGGGCAGCCATCCCCAATTCACCAAGTGCAACCTCCCGGCGAAGCTCTTCATCCACTGCCGGAAGTTCCGGCGGGGTTCCGGCCTCTTCTTTCTGTACAGCCACTGATGCGGGCTTGGGAACATCTGCCTCTGTCTGTACATCACCAGAAAGCATGCGCTGTACACTAGTGGTGTACGTTCTCATGGCATTCAGTTCTTTTTCCAGGTCATTGACCTGCCGGTTAAGCCTCGATAACTCCCTGTCATCGGAAATATTGCCATATCCGGGCACGTATCGCTTTACGGGCGTAAAAAAGATAAGTGCACCTACCGCAAGTGCCACAATCACCACAATAGTACTCAAAAAAACATATACATTGAGCAGGCTGAGCTTGTATGAACCTACCTCCTGGAAGGTTTCGTCGTTCATCACCACCAGGCGGTAGGTATTGCGCAACCGCTCCAGCCACTCCATGCTTTTTTCCTTGATTGAAGTCATTCCTGTTAATTGTACTTGAGCAAATACTAACTTAATCCACTTTACGGTTTGATGTGTCGGTAAAAAACGGATATTTTTGCCGCTAATTGTTTGACCAACAAATTCAAATGCGTGCCCCGCTTACAAAGTTAACAAGATCAATCGGCAACATGTATCAAAATCTGCTTGCACTGAAAACATCCTTTCAAATAGCCAGCGCAATTCTCGCTCTAGCCTTTTCCTTTTCTGCCTGCACCGTACAAAAAAGCCGCAAGGAGATTTCTTTCCTCGAAAAGGCCTTCATCAATACCAATGCGCACTACAACGGGTACTTCAATGCCCGGGAGTTGATGAAAGCCAGCACCCTGGCGCTTGAACAGCAGCATCGCGACAACTACAACCAGGTGCTGCCCATGTACAAATATATCGCAGCAGACAATCCCTCCGCCGTCGCCCCCGACCTTGACCTCGCCACCAAAAAAGTGTCCGTCGTCGTCAATTTATACAGGAGAAGCAAATGGACGGACGATTGCTATCTGCTTGTCGGCCAGGCACAGTTTCTGAAAAAAGATTACGAATCCGCAGAAAGCACCCTGCGTTACCTCGCCGGTGAGTTTGACCCCAACGAACCGGCTCCAAAAAAAGCCCGGAGTGCTTCCGGCTCCGCTGCCAAAGACGACTCCAAGCCTACCCTCAGCGCCAAACAAAAGCAAAAACTCTCCAAACAAAAAGCTAAAGAACGCAAAAAGTACAATCGCCAAATCAAGGCCAACCGGAAAAAAGTGGCAAAGGCAAAAGCAAAAGGCAAAACCGCAACAGCAACCACCTCCCGGGAAGCACTGAAAGCGGAACAGGAAGCCAAAACCGCCGAAAAAGCCGCACAGGAAGCTGCTAAAAAAGCCAAACAGGAAGCCGAAGACGCAAAGAAAGAGGCCAGCGGCAAAGGAAAACACAGGCCTGCATTCCAGGAATCAGAACTTTGGCTTGCCAAAACGCTCATCGAACGGGATAACTTTGATGGCGCCGTTCGCATTATCAACCGCTTGCTCGAAAATCCCAAAACCTATTACGATATCCGAAGGGAAGCAGCCGCCATACAAGCTTACGCCTTCATCCAACGGAAAAACTACGAACGCGCACTGCCCTTTCTCGAAGATGCCATAGCTGCTACCGAAGACAAAAAATTGCGCGCCCGGTTCACCTATATCGCCGGCCAGTTACACCAACGCGCCGGCCGCAACGCCGAAGCCGTCGCCGCATTCGAAAACGTCCTTAAAACTACTAACGATTACG
>CAYTNI010000001.1:0-28755 GCA_964439115.1 uncultured Saprospiraceae bacterium | reverse complement strand
GCCGGCGCTTTTGTTTTTGTGATCTGTCGTTGATTCCATGCTGCAAAGTTACAAAAAATAAGGGATTCAATTGATGAATTTGCAGATTGTTTGAAGCACTCATGGCGGTGATATGCCTGTGACCCTTTACCTTTGCTGAAAAAAGCAAATGGTATTTCCCCAACCTATCCCCGTGCGCGAATTGGCGCAAATGCTCGGTGCCGAATTGATTGGTGATGCGGCTCTGGAGGCTTACGGCATGAATGAAATCCATCATGTGAAGCCCGGTGACGTTACTTTCGTGGATCTGGCCAAGTATTTTGACAAGGCGCTGCAATCAGCAGCCAGCGTCATCATTCTGAATCAACGCGTGGAGGCTCCTGCCGGCAAGGTGTTGTTGCTATGTGACGAGCCCTTTGTCGCCTACAACCGGCTCGCCTTGCATTATCGCCCGGTTCAGGCAATCTCTTCAACTGTCAGCGATACAGCCATCATCGGTGAGGGTACCGTGGTGGAGCCCAATGCCATCATCGGCCCACACGTACAAATCGGAAAAAACTGTTACATCGGCGCCAATGCCTACATTGCCGAATATACCCAGTTGGGCGATCGGGTACTGGTTCAACCCGGCGCCATCATCGGTACAGAGGCGTTTTATTTCAAAAAAACCACTGCCGGGTATGAAAAGTGGAGGTCCTGCGGCCGCGTCATCCTGGAAGACGACGTGGAGATAGGTGCCGGCTGTACCATCAATAAGGGAGTTTCCAGTGATACTGTCATTGGTGCCGGCAGCAAGTTGGATTGTCAGGTGCACATCGGCCATGATGTGCGCATCGGAAAGCGCTGCCTCCTGGCGGCTCAGGTAGGCGTGGGCGGCAATACCGTGATAGGCGATGATGTGGTACTTTACGGCCAGGCAGGAGTGGCTCAAAACCTTACCATCGGTGATAAGTCCATCATTTCTGCGAAGGCCGGGGTATCCAAAGACCTGGAAGGCGGCAAACTCTACTTTGGCATTCCTGCCGGAGAAGCCCGAACCATGTATCGCGAACTGGCAGCGCTGCGGCTTTTACCCGATTTTTTTGCAAACTATTATCGCTAAAATGTGATTGAAAAATTAAATCAAATGTTAAAAATAACCTAAAATATTTTTAACATTTGATTTACGCGTATCTTAGACCGATAAATTTGCTATTTATGGCCAAAGTGAACGACGTTGACGACCTCGACCGCCGAATCCTGGGTATATTGATGCGAAATGCCAAGCAGCCCTACACCGATATTGCCAAACAGCTCTTTGTTTCTGGAGGCACTATTCATGTTCGTATGAAAAAACTGGAAGATGCCGGTGTGGTTAAGGGTTACCATCTCTCCGTAGATCACGGGAAACTCGGCTACGACATCTGTGCTTTCCTGGGTATTTATTTAGACAAAAGCTCGCTCTACGATGATGCCGTATCCCAACTCAAGGAAATTCCCGAAGTGGTGAGCCTCCATTATACAACCGGGCTTTACAACATCTTCGCCAAAATCCTCTGCAGGGATACCAATCATCTGCGCGAAGTACTCCACGATAAAATCCAAAAAATCCCCGGGATACAACGCACGGAAACTTTTATCTCCCTCGAAGAGGGTATTGACCGCCCTATCACACTCGGAGATTTGGAATAATGCCCTGTATGCCCACAGGCTGAATCCCGGATTGTTTCAGTACACCACCCATAGACCATTCCTACCTTCGGCGGGCACAATCTTCTTTTCGTCGAAAAACAATCAAAAACTGTGGAAACTTTAAAACAATTTAAAGTTTCCACAGTTTTTGTGATTTATGCAATCAGACGAGCAGCACGGGGCCAAACTGGCCATCATCGCCAAAGTGGAATCGCTATTTCTGCGCTTTGGTCTGAAAAGCGTGAGCATGGATGATGTTACCCGCGAACTGGGCATCTCCAAAAAAACCCTTTATCAGTACTTTGAAAGCAAGGAGGATCTGGTGCTTAAGACCATTCAGCAGCACCAGGCTGAACAGAAGAAAGCCCTTGCCCTCACTTTGAAGGATTCAGGGGATGCACTTCAGGAGATGTTTGGATTCGCACGCCATTTCATGGTGCAACTCCGGCAAATGTCTCCTGCCACCATTTTTGATTTGAAAAAGTATTATCCCGATATCTGGCATTCCGTAGAAAACGCCCAGCGCGAATACATCTATATGGTGCTGGTTCAAAACATGGCTCGGGGCAAACAAGAAGGCCTCTACCGGGATAACCTCCATGTGGACATCCTCGCCAGGCTCTATCTGGGAAGTGTAAGACTCCTTCTTGATGATACCTTTTTTCCCAATTATAACTATCATTGGGATAAACTCTATCGCGAATTTATTGAGTACCACCTCCGGGGTATTGCTTCGATAGAAGGACTCAAAAGACTACAGCATTATTTGAATGAATTGTAAAAACCATCAAGCGACCATGAATATTCAATCGTCTGGAATTGCCAGGCAAATTATCGGTTTCCTCCTGGGGGGCTTGTGTCTCGCCGCTGTATTTCCTGCTATGGCACAGCAACCTCTCTCGCTGCAAAATAGCGTTCAGTATGCCGTTCAAAACAACCCTCAGGCGCACAGGGCCGCCCTGGAAATACAAAAGGGGCAGTACCTCGTTAAGGAGTATCTTTCCACCGGCCTGCCACAGTTAAATGGAACGGGAAACTTTACTTACAACATTAAACTTCCGACCCAGCTGGTACCTAATTTTTTTGCCGGCCGCCCCGATGAGTTGATTCCGGTGCAGTTCGGTACCACCTTGAATACGACAGCCGGCGTTGAGCTGAGCCAACTCGTGTATGACCAAACTTTCTGGCTCGGTATTAAAGCAACGCAGAAACTCAATCAGTTTAACCGTCTCCTCGAGGTCAAAACCAAAGAGGATCTCGCCTATAACGTAGTTAAGATTTACTTCCAGGCGCAAATTCTAGGGAAGCAACGCGGCATCCTGGAGGCTAATCTCCGTCAGGTGGACGGCCTGCTGCGTGCCACCGAGAAACAATACCAAAATGGATTTGCCACAAAACTCGACGTGGATCAGCTTCGAGTCAGCCGTAGCAACCTCGAATCTCAACTGCTGAATCTCAATCTTCAGTACGAACAGACACTACGCGCCCTCAAACACGCCATGGCTATGCCTCTGGATGCCCCTGTGATGCTGACAGATACCCTCCAGGATGACCTCCTACCGGAAGCTGTGCTGCCCGAGGCTCTTACTCCGGGCTTCCAAAATAAAATTGATATCGCCATCCTCGACCAGCAAAAGGAACTCCTGAAACTCGAATACAATCGCACCCGCGCAGGTTATTACCCCTCCGCCCGGATGTTCGCCAATTACACCCTGCAAGGTCAGGCCAATAATTTCGCCGATTTCGGTCAGGGTCGTCAATGGTTTGATTTTGCCTTGCTGGGGTTGAACCTCAAAATACCTATTTTCGACGGATTCAGCAAAAACCATCGCCTGCAACAAGACCAGCTGGAAATCCTACAAAACGAAAAAGACCGCCAGATTGCTCAAAACGGCCTGGAGTTGCAGTATTACAACGCTTTGCTCCAATTGCAGACCAATTACAACAGCTTATTGGCTCAAAGAGAAAACCGCCGCATGGCCGAAGAGGTGTACGCCATCACACAAAAGCGTTTTAGTGAAGGTCTCGCTCCCATCACCGAGGTATTGAATGCTGAAAACGCCATGCGCGAAGTACAGACTAATTACCTGGCCGCACTGCTTCAACACAAGTGGGCCAGCCTCGATGTAGAGTACGCTAATGGAAAACTCCTCCAGCTATTCAATCTCTGATTTCTTTTAAAACAATCATCATGAATAAGTTCATTCGCATATTCCTCTTCCTTGTCGTTGCCGGTGCAGCTGTCGGCGTGGTCGTATGGAAACTCAACGACAACAAAAAAGTCATTAACGAACAGGCAAAGCTCGCCCAGGAGCGCAATGAGATCATTCCGGTAAAAACGGCTTCCGTTTCCCGCAAAAGCGTGAGTGCAAGTTTTAAATCCTCCGGACAATTTCAACCCTTTAAGGAGCTTGCCCTGGTATCAGATGTGTCTGGGCGTATTACCCAGCTGAACGTCAACAATGGCTCTTCCGTAAATGAAGGTTCCATTATACTCACCGTGGATAATGACTTGCTCAAGAACCAACTCGATATTACATCGCTCAATCTGAAAAAAGCAGAACAGGACCTTACTCGCCTAAAGAACCTCGTCGGCGATGGTGGTGTCACCCAACAGCAGGTGAATGACGCCGAAATTGCCGTGGAAAACCTGAAAGCCCAGATCAGAGGCTTGGAAAAACAAATCTCGCTCACCGTGGTCAAAGCACCCATTGCCGGTATTGTTTCCGGAAAGACGGTAGAAAAAGGCGCTTTTATCGGCCCCGGCGCTCCTATCCTGAATATTGTTAATGTGGCGCGCCTCAAATTTCAGGTCAATCTCAGTGAGGAGGAAGTAGTCCAGGTCAAGATAGGGCAAAATGTAAAGCTGTCAGCAGATTTATATCCTGCAGGTAGCTTTTCAGGAGTCGTATCCTATATCTCTGCCAAAGCAGATAATGCACGGCGGTTCATGGTGGAAATCGAGCTGAATAACCCGTCTGCTACGCCCCTTAAAGGGGGTATGAACGGCTATGCATATTTCGACAGTGGCCGCTCTGCTGTAGTGCTGGCCTTGCCGCGCGAAGCCGTGGTGGGAAGTGTGCGCGATGCCAGGGTTTTTGTCGTTGACAATGGAATTGCTCGCCTGAAACCCGTTCGGCTTGGCGCCATTTACGGAGATTTCGTTGCAATAGAAGACGGATTGAAAGAAGGAGATGTCGTAGTCGTTGCCGGACAAATCAATCTCGATGAGGGCACCCAGGTCGATACTTCTTCGAAATAACAAACTCACCTTCCCTCGTTTCATTTAAATCAGCAGACAATGTCCATTACCGAAATAGCCATAAAACGCCCATCTCTCATTATTGTGTCGTTTTTGGTGCTCACCATCCTGGGTTTGCTCTCCTATTCCAGGCTCAGTTACGAGCTGATTCCCAAATTCTCGGCGCCCATCATTTTTGTGTCCACAGTTTATCCAGGAGCCTCCCCCTCCGAAGTGGAAAATAACCTGACCAAGCCCATAGAGGATGCCGTCTCCGGTGTAGAAGGGATTGAAGGAATTCGCTCCTCCTCCCTTGAAGGACTCTCCGCAGTCACTATCGAATTCAAACAGGATGCAGAAGTGGATCTCCTCCTCCAGGAAGTTCAGCGCAAGGTGAACGCGGCAGAATCTACGCTGCCCGCCGATGCCAAGGCTCCCGTGGTGTCTAAATTTGCTTCTGATGAGTTTCCAATCATGAGTATTGCCGGCAATGCCGAACTCGCTCCTGCGGACCTCTACGACCTGATGAAAAATCGCATCAAACCTGCGCTCTCCCGCGTTGAAGGCGTGGGGCAAGTCACGCTCGTCGGGGGGCAGGAACGAGAAATTCAGGTGCAGGTCAATAGAGCCAAGCTCGAACAAAACAACCTATCGCTGCTTCAAATCGGACAGGCCATCCAGGCTGCAAATCTCGACTTTCCGACAGGAAAAATAAAGAGCGAACAGGAACAGATTCTCGTTCGTCTTGCCGGGAAATTCCAAACCCTCGACGATTTGCGCAATCTTCCGCTGCGCAACCTTCCCAATGGCGGCTCCATCAAACTATCTGATGTGGCCGAAGTACAAGATATCCAGAAAGATGCCGATGACATCAACCGACTCAATGGCCGAAGTGCTATCGGTATCCTTATTCAAAAGCAAAATGACGCCAATGCTGTAGCCGTCTCTGCCGGGGTAAAAACAGCGATGAAACGCCTTGAAGATATTTACAAAGAGGAGAATTTAGCCTTCAAAATCGGCAATGACTCTACAGATTTTACCAATGAGGCCGTTGATGCGGTAGTATTTGACCTTAGCCTCGCCATCGTGCTTGTAGCCTTAGTCATGCTGGTATTTCTGCACAGCCTCCGCAACTCGCTCATCATCATGGTGGCGATTCCGGCATCCTTAATTTCTACGTTCATCGGCATGTACCTCTTTGATTTTACCCTCAACCTGATGACCCTCCTCGCCATGTCGCTGGTGATTGGTATCCTGGTGGATGATAGCATCGTGGTACTCGAAAATATTTACCGACACATGGAAATGGGCAAACACCGCCGGGTGGCAGCCCTCGATGGCCGTAATGAAATTGGCTTCACAGCCCTTTCCATTACCCTTGTGGACGTAGTGGTATTTGTGCCCCTGGCTCTTTCCGGTGGAATTGTGGGTAGCATCATGTCGCAGTTTGCCTGGGTGGTTGTGTTTTCAACCCTTATGAGCTTGGTGGTTTCCTTTACCGTTACCCCCATGTTGGCTTCCCGATTTTCCAAAATTGAGAATTTGAGCAATAAAAATATCTTTGGCGCATTTTTCATAGGCTTTGAACGCATACTGCACCATCTTGCAGAGGCCTACAACCGCCTTTTAAACTGGTCACTGCGCCATAAAGCTTTGGTTTTAATACTTACCTCTGTTCTCTTTTTCAGTTCGTTCGCGCTCGTAGGCGGTGGTTTTATCGGTACGGCCTTCTTTGGCAACAGCGATCGCGGGGAGTTTATTATTCAACTGGAATTGCCCAAAGATGCAACCTTGAAGGAAACCAACCTTGCTGTGCAAAAAGCCGAGCGCATTCTTTCCTCAAAACCGGAAGTAACTAACCTTTTTACCACTGTTGGTAGAACCACCGGGCTTCTTGGCGGACAAAGCACGCCTTACCTCGCTGAAATCCAGGTGAAAATGGTTGGCCTTGAAGAGCGCGGTGGCGTGCGCTCTGATGTGTATGGCAGCCGAGTTCGCAATGAAATCGAAAGGCAACTCCCGGGGGTTGAGGTCACCACTAATTTAGTGAGCTTCTTCGGCGGCGCTGACCAGGCGCCTATTCAGGTTATTGTAAGCTCCGCGCGCTTGGAGGAAGCCATGGAATATGCCCGTTTTCTCTTAGTAGAGGCTAAAAAAGTGCCCGGCACCCTGGAGGCTGAGCTTACCGTGGAAGAGGGAAACCCCGAAATCAATGTACAGGTCAATCGCGAACGAATGGCCGAACTAGGCCTCGACATGCAAACCGTAGGTGCTACGATGCAAACTGCCTTCTCCGGCAATACCAATGCCAAGTATCGCGACGGCAATAATGAGTACGATATCAATATCAAGCTGGATGCTTTTGACCGCAAGAGCCTCAGCGATATCAGTGCACTGAGCTTTGTCAACAGCAGTGGGGAAATGATTCGCCTCAACCAATTCGCCGCGGTTACTCAGACTACCGGCCCTTCCAGGTTGGAGCGCAAAGATCGAACGGCAGCAGTTACCCTTCAATCTAAAGTGCTTGGCCGTCCATCAGGTACCGTAGGTAATGAAATCAAGGAGATTATTGCCCAAAATCCACCCCCTCCGGGCATCTTCATTGCTTATGATGGTGATTTGAAAGCGCAGTCAGAGGGTTTTGGCAGCCTGGGTATCGCTTTTTTGGCCGCCATTCTTTTTGTATATTTTATCATGGTCGCCTTGTATGACAACTGGGTATATCCTTTCGTGGTGTTATTCTCCATTCCGGTGGCCATCGTAGGAGCTTTATTGGCCATGGCACTCACTATGCAAACGCTCGATATTTTTTCCATTGTCGGAATCATCATGCTCGTGGGTCTCGTCGGTAAAAATGCCATCCTTTTGGTGGATTTCGCCAATCAGATGAAATCGGAGGGCTTCGGTACTTTTGACTCGCTCCTTCTTGCCGGTCGTATTCGTTTGCGCCCCATCCTGATGACCACAATTGCCATGGTATTCGGTATGCTGCCCATTGCATTGGCCAAAGGTGCCGGTGCCGAATGGAAGAATGGTCTTGCATGGGCCTTGATTGGCGGTCTCACCAGTTCCATGTTGCTCACGCTGGTGGTAGTGCCGGTGGTGTATTACGTGATGGATATGATAAAAGGAGATATTCGCCGGCAAAAGAAGACCGGTACGCGCCCCTTGAGCGACTTCGGCAGTGACCACCACGGGCACGGGGAGCCCAAGCCTGAAAAGGAGTTTGTGCTTTCCAACTAATTAGCTAATTCACAACGGTATTCGTCGGGCTTCTGTTATCCTGCAGAAGCCCGATTGCTTTTTTAAAGCAGCGAGGTTTGTATAAAGGACTGTTTTTCCGGAAAATCAGTATTGAAATGCAACCCTCGGCTCTCCCGTCTCATGGAAGCCGAACGGGTAATCAGGTAGGCAATGGTTATCAGATTGCGCAACTCACAGAGTTGTGGTGAAATGGTCGTCGAGTGGTACAAATCTTCCGTTTCCCGGTATAGCAATTCCAGGCGATCCATAGCTCGTTTCAAACGAACGTTTGTACGTACAATGCCTACATAACTGCTCATGATTTCTTTCAGCTCTTTGGTGCTTTGGGTAATGAGCACCATTTCAGGCGGGTCAGTCGTACCGCTGGCATTCCAGTTCGGAATTTCCTGTTGTAGCGCCACGGTGTCAATATGGCGGAGGATATCCGTGCCGGCGCGGTATCCAAACACCAAGGCTTCCAGCAAAGAATTAGAGGCCAGTCGGTTAGCACCATGTAGTCCCGTGCTGGTACATTCTCCCACAGCATAAAGATGCGAAATATTGGTTCTACCCAGCTCATCGGTTTGAATCCCTCCGCACATATAGTGGCAAGCGGGAACCACCGGAATCATATCTTTCATGGGGTCGATACCAATGCTCATGCACTTGTCGTAAATGGTCGGAAAATGGGCGATAAATGCGGCGCTTTCCAGGTGCCGGCAATCGAGAAACATGCATTCCTCGCCGTGCAGCTTCATTTCGTTGTCAATGGCGCGTGCTACAATGTCTCGTGGCGCCAGGGACTTGCGGGGGTCGTATTTGTGCATAAATTCTTCCCCATGGCGGTTTTTCAGGATACCTCCAAAGCCGCGCACAGCCTCTGATACCAGGAAGACCGGATTTTCTCCGGCAGGATTATACAAGGCGGTGGGGTGAAACTGAACAAATTCCATATTTTCCACCCATCCCTTAGCGCGATATACCATGGCAATACCATCTCCACTGGCAATGACGGGGTTGGTGGTGTTGCGGTACACCTGACCGGCGCCGCCCGTGCTCACCACCGTCATTCTGGCGAGGAAGGTTTCGATTTCTCCGGTGTGTTTATTGAGCGCATAAGCGCCGAAACAGGCAATACCGGGCGTCAGTCGCGTAATGATATGACCTAGATGGTGCTGCGTAATGATGTCAATGGCGAAGTAATGTTCCAATACAGAAATATTGGCAAATTCATCGGCTTTGGCGATGAGGGCACGCTGAATTTCCCAGCCGGTGAGGTCTTTGTAGTGTAAAATTCGGTTTTCAGAGTGTCCGCCTTCCCGACCAAGGTCGTAGTCTGTATTGCTGGATGTTTTATCAAAACGCGTCCCCCATTCAATGATTTCGCGGACGCGCTGGGGCCCTTCGGTTACGACGATACGGACGGTGTCCAGGTCGCATAGGCCATCTCCGGCATCCAATGTATCTTCTATGTGTTTTTCAAAAGAATCAATCCCTTCGTTCCATACTGCGGCCACCCCTCCTTGCGCATAGCGGGTGTTGCTTTCATGTTCGACAGTTTTAGTCAGCACCGTAATTTGCAGGTCAGGGCGTTTGGTGGCAATTTGGATGGCTGTGCTCAGTCCGCCGATACCAGAGCCAATAATGAGGACGTCAGTAGGGTTCTTCATCCCTTGGTTAATTATTTAAAAGGCACAAAGCTAACAAAAGACATGGGGGCAAGGTAGCGTATCAGCTCCTTATTTTGGAGGATGGCTTCCTATCCTTTACAGGCCTGCAAAAGCTTTTGTATGTCAGCTTCTGTGTGCTGGGCGTTCAGGATAATCCTTGAAATACGATTGTCTCCCGGCCGCGGATAAGAAAAGCTGGATATTATTATTCCCTTGCCTTCTAGCTGACCGGCCACGGATTCATCGGGGGTATAAAAAACAGGGTAATCTTCCATAAATTGAAGTGGCCACCTCGTGGGGAGTTCTCTTATAAAATGACGGATGCGGCTCCGCAGGCACTCCAAATTCCGACGATAAATTTCCTGACTGTGGCATAAGGCGTACAAAAAGGCGGGGGTAGGGGGTGAAGCTCCGCCATATAGGGGGCTTCCCCGGATTTCATCGAGAAGCTGCCTGTTTCCAAGAATTACGCCGGCAGGAATACCCGGGGCTTTGCCCAGGGAGGCTATGACCACCAAAGAAATATGAGGGGGGCATTGTAGGATGCGGTAAATTCCGCCTCCGTCAGTTCCGGTAATACCAAAACCATGGGAGTCGTCCAATACCAGGGTGACCGGATTATCAGGGGGGATCTTCGCAATCCAGTCAAAGTCAACGGGGCAAGCCTTCAAAGGATCAACGGCATTGGCAAAAATAGCCAAAGGCTTCTTGTTGTGCGTCATCAAATGACAGATTCCGGATACCCATTCCTCCCATCCGATTTGGGCGGGAGCCGTTGAACTCCAAAGCGCAGGATGTACTCCCGGAGCGTACAGACAATGATGCGTGTCAGCCAGAAACCGGGCCATGATCTGGCCTGCAAGCGTGCCGGAGGAAAGCACTATGGCGGATTCGGCATTCGCCCAGCCTGCGAGCCATCTTTCTGCGGTTTCAAAAATGGAAGGTTGTACCTGCGACAATCGGGATCCTCCAAAATGACCACCGTATTGGTCAAGACCTTCCCGGACAAGTGCCCTGAAATCTTCATCAGTGTGCATTCCTAAGTAACCGGTACCGCTAAAGTAAAGAAACTCCCGGCCCTTCCAAAGCATAGTTCTGCCGGGTAATACTTCAGGGATGGGTTTTTCGAGCATAAGGCAGGCTCAGATTAAAGATTATGACCAGACCAATATGTTTATTCTTCAACGAGGCCTTCCACCGAAAGGCGTTCTGCCTGGCGAATATCGTGAAAAAACACTTTGATGTCCTTGTAAAAGTAGCCAACCTTTGCAGCATTATACTCCACGAGGATGCTGGCCTTTTCACCGGGGGATACGGGTTTCTCAGGCCACTCCACAGCGGTACAACCACATGGGGTTCGCACGTTGTCTATGACGAGCGGGGAGGTTCCGGTATTTTTGAATTCGAAACGCACAGCAGCTGGGACGGATAATGGTATGGTGCCGAAATCGTGATGAACGGGACAAAGCCAAACTACGGGATTTTCCAATGGAGAAAAAGCCGTGGCCAAAGGAAGGATGCAGTGGATTAAGAGAAAATTAAACATTGAGATAGTTCATGAAGGCATCGTATCGCTCTTTGAGTATGTCGCCGTAGGCCTCCTCCTTGAACGAGGCTTTTACTTCGTAACCAAATCGTTCAAAAGTGGCAAGAATAGCGTTGTCATTTTGTACGTTGACCTTTATCGTCACTTCCAGGGTGGAGCCGTCCAGAGAGGAGGCGATGAAAGAATTTAAAACCGAGGCATTTTCCGACTCGACAATTCTGGAAATTTCCGAAAGCGAGTATCCTCGGCGGCTGGTCTCCAGTACGATAATACTTCCCGGTTCTGAAAACCCACCGATGCGGGCGAAGTACTGAAGGATGTCATCCTGGGTAATGAGGCCGATGTAGGTGTCATCGTTATCCACTACAGGTATGACGGAAAGTTGGTGCAGGGATAGCAGGCGGAAGACCTCATAAAAGTGATCACTTTGCTTAACGTAAGGCCTTGGAAGTGATAAATCCATAGCGCCGACAGGGGTTTCCGGGTCGTGGTCCAGGAGGTCGTCTTCGGAGATAAGCCCGAGCAGCTGTGTGTTGTTGACAATGGGCAGATGCCTGACGTAAAAGTCAGCCATGATGCCGAGTGCTTCTTCTCCTGTGTCGGAGGTACGCAGCGGCACTATATCGTTGTGAATGAGTTCTTCTGCAATCATGGGCGAAAAGATAGTATAATAACGACAATCATGGGTGTTAGTTGTGTGATAAAATTCCGGAGCAGTTGAACTCTGGAGTCGTTATGCTACTTTTTCCATTTTCTAAGCTGGTTAACTACGGCTCTGAGGTCTTTGGGAAGGGGGGCTTCGGCAGTGAATCTTTCTCCGGTGGTCGGATGGTCAAAACTCAGTTGCCAGGCATGAAGGGCTGTGCGATGCAGCAGGGGTGTTTCTTCCTGAAACTTTCCGAGATGAAACCCTCTGGATTTTATTTGTGAGAGAAAAAGGGCATCACTCCGCCCGTAGAGCGGGTCAGCAACAAGAGGGTGACCGATGGAGGCGAGATGTACGCGAACCTGATGGGTTCTGCCGGTGTGTATTTTTGCTTCGACAAGTGCAAATCCCCTAAAGGCTTCCTGCACTTTGTAGGTGGTGAGTGCATATTTCCCACCGCGGCGGATAATCGTCATGTGCCCTGGCTTACCTGGATGCGGGCCTATATATTTTTCGATGGTGCCTTCTTCAGGAATTGGGACGCCTTCTACTATGGCGAGGTACGTCTTTTCTACCGTGCGGCGCTCGAATTGTATAGACAGGGCGCGATGAGCCACTTCATTCAAGGCGAAAACGATGACGCCGCTGGTTTCCCGGTCTAATCGGTGTACCGTCCAAATTCTGGGAAATACGGCCTTGAGGGCATCGTGGAGACTGGGCTTATCGGTGTCGAAGCGATCGGGAATAGTGAGGAGCCCCGGAGGTTTGGCCATTACTACTACGTCATCATCGTGAAATAATATTTCGGGTTGTTGTTGCATGGCTTAATGGCTTTTTTTTTCCGGAACTTTGAGGAGGTCCTGAAAGCGGTGGATATTCCTGGCATAGTATTGCCAGACAATGCTTCCCGGGTACAGCCCGGCCTTGTCTGCTTCCGGTTTTATCCGGTGCTGCTCAATGAGGTTCGCAGTTTGCCTCCGTTTGCGCATCAGTGGTATCCAGGAAGCATAAAGACTGAAATGGGCATGTAGGATGGAAAGAATATGGCTCCATTTACCCTGGATAAAAAAGAGTATGGCGGCAAGGCCATCCAACACAAGGCGAAGGGGAATGAGCCCGGCAAGATGAAAAAGCTGCTCATTTTTTGCGATGGTAAATAAACTATTTCGGAAATTGAGGTAGGTCTTTCGAGGTGTATTATATGCCAGGGTGCCGCCGCCGAGGTGATATACTACGGATTCCGGTTCTACAACGATGCTGTATCCGGCCCTTTTAAGCCTCCAGCAAAGGTCTATTTCCTCCGAATGGGCGAAGTAATCGCCGTCAAACCCTCCAAACTTTTCATAAAGTGCTTTCCGAATGACGAAAGCGGCTCCGCTGGCCCAAAAAATATCGGCTGCATCATCGTATTGACCGTTGTCTTCTTCCGTTTCCGAAAAGATCCGACCCCGGCAGAAAGGATACCCGAAAGCATCGAGCCATCCTCCGCAGGCACCGGCATATTCAAAGCGCTGCCGGTTTTCGTAAGATAGAATTTTGGGTTGAACGACGGCAATACCCATGTTTTTCTCCATCCGTTGAATAATCGGCTGCAGCCATCCGGGGGCGGGGGCAATATCTGAATTCAATAATACCAAATAAGGCGAATTGACTTTTCGCAGCGCCTGGTTGTAACCCTCGGCGAAGCCCCTGTTACGCCCCATTTCTACACAATCAATTTCAGGATAGTGTTGCCGGACAAACTCCAGGGAGTCATCGGTTGATCCATTATCCGCCACTACGATGCGCATGTTGGGATATTTAGAAGCACTTACTGCGGGCAGAAAATGCTCCAGGTGGTGTCGGCCATTATAGTTGAGAATGACGATGGCGACCTCCGGCCAGGCTGCTTGTTGCCGAGCCTGCACATCAGTCCAACCGTAGCGTCGGAGTACCTCCTGTGCGGAAACCTGGTCTTTCCTCAGTTGGCTGCGCAAATCATCAAGGCCTTGGAAGGCTGCGTCGTCGCGAATGCGATCCAGCACTTCCAGCCGTATGCGATGGCCGTAGATGGTTTGATTGAAGTCAAAAAGGTGGACTTCGATGGTGCGGTTGTTGAATTCGGGCAGTGTAGGTCGCGTGCCGATATAGAGCATTCCTCCATAGCGCACTCCCTGGTGGTGGGCGAAAACCGCGTAGATGCCGTCGGGAGGAATAAGCTTGTTTTTGGCGCCGGTATCAATATTGGCGGTAGGAAAACCCAGCGTGATACCAATGTTCTGGCCGCGTACTACTTCTCCGCTGAGCGGGAAAAAGTGTCGTAATAATTTTCCGGCAGCAGGCATATTACCTTGCTCAACTGCTGACCTGATTTTGGAAGAACTAACGGCGAGTTCGTCAATAGTTTGTGGCTCAATCTCCAGGACTTCAAATCCACCGGCTGCCGCATGGGCGCGCAGATAGTGAATGTCGCCCCAGCGGTTCAGACCAAAGCGATGATCATACCCTATGACAATATAGCGCGGGTGAAAGGAGCCGATGAGAAATTTTTGGATGTATTCATCGGCACTTTGCTGGGAAAACTCCACGGTGAATGGAGCAACTACCACATTGTCCACTCCGTAGTGTTCAAACAGTTGGATTCGTTCCTGGATGGTGGTAAGCAACTTCAGTGGGCGGTCATCCTGAGGGTATATCACTTCGCGAGGATGCGGATGAAAGGTGACAACAATACTTTCTCCGTCGCACTGCTGTGCAAGGCGGTTTACACGCCTCAGTATTTCCTGATGACCGGCATGTACACCGTCAAAGGATCCTATGGTTACCACTGCATTGCGAAACTCCGGCAGGGCGTTCAGCTCGTAAAATACTCTCATGACGCTGCAAAATTATACAAACGAGAGATATTATAACGATGCTTCTATTCTTTTCGGGCAAAGGGGGCCTCAACTTGATGTAGATGCATCGTCGCATTGTTCGAAGGGTTTTGCATATATTTGTCTTTCATTTTGAAAAAATCCTTTCTGCCATGCAAAAATCAGGTTTTGCCCGACGCCTTTCTTTCACTGCCATCCTCTTCGTGGCCACATTGGGATGGGTACTTTCGGGCTGTGCAACTGCCGCGCGCAGCACAGATACTGCCTCACAAAAATCGCCATCATTCGAAGTCCCCTACGAACACTACACCCTGCCTAATGGGATGGATGTGGTGTTGCATCGCGATGATTCCGACCCGGTAGTGGCGGTGTCTATCCTATTTCACGTGGGTTCTAACCGTGAAGTACCCGGCCGTACAGGCTTCGCACACTTTTTTGAGCACATGCTTTTTCAGGCCTCGGAAAATGTAGGAAAGGGCAATTTTTTTAAAATTATCAATGAACTTGGTGGGAATTTCAATGGTGGAACCTCCAATGACTATACCGTGTATTACGAGACTTTCCCAAAGGATGCGCTGGAAAAAATCCTGTGGATGGAAAGTGATCGCATGGGTTTTTTGATTAACACCGTTACGGTGCCCGTTTTGGAAAACGAAAAGGAGGTAGTTAAGAATGAAAAACGCCAACGCGTGGATAATGTACCTTACGGCCATACATCTTATGTAACAGACAAGGCAATGTACCCCGCTGACCATCCCTACAACTGGCAGG
The DNA here is from genome assembly GCA_964439115.1 of uncultured Saprospiraceae bacterium. Taxonomy (GTDB): domain Bacteria; phylum Bacteroidota; class Bacteroidia; order Chitinophagales; family Saprospiraceae; genus UBA2329. The sequence goes on along the minus strand of CAYTNI010000001.1, from coordinate 13,133 downwards.
TCATTGGGAGTCTGGAAGACCTCCAGGCAGCCACCATCGAAGATGTCAAGGAATTTTACGATAAATGGTATGGCCCCAATAACGCCACGCTCGTCATCGCCGGCGATATTGATATCACACAAACCAAACAATGGATTGACCGATATTTTTCGGAAATTCCGGCAAAGGCCGAAGTCGCTTCGCTCAAGCCGCGCCCCGGTGTACTCAATTCCGAAATTCGCCTGATGCATGAAGATAATTTTGCACAAGCTCCGGAATTAAGGCTGGTATGGCCTACGGTCGAGGATGGTCATCCGGACGCTTACCCCCTTCAATATCTGGGTCAATTACTCTATGACGGAAAGCGGGCCCCACTCTTCAAAGAACTAGTGGAGGCACGGCAGGTAGCCTCCTCTCCTCGTGCTTTCAATCGCACCAGGGAGGTGGCCGGAGAATTCAGTATTGCGGTAAGAGCGAATGCCGGCGTGGATCTCGACCAGGCCTTTGAAGGCGTCATGGCCTCTCTGTCCCGGTTTGAACAGTCCGGCATTGATGATAAGGATATGGAGCGCATTAAGAATTCTTTGGAAACCAGTTTCTATAATGGACTTTCCAGCGTGTTTTCAAAGGCTTTCCAACTCGCCTTCGCCAATGAATTTTCCGGCAGTCCCGATGCCCTCAAGGATGATATAGCCAAAACCCTCGCCGTCACCAAAGAGGATGTGATGCGCGTATATCAAAAATACATCAGGAACCGGCCTTTTATTGCGACCAGCTTCGTCCCTAAGGGAAAAACTGAACTGGCGCTGGCCAACTCCCAAAAGGCTGAGGTGGAGGAAGAACCTATTGTTCAGGGCGCAGAGGCGCCACCTATGGAGGAAAACGAGACGGAATTCCCCCGCACACCATCTAAAATTGACCGCACGGTAGTACCGCCACTGGGTGCTCCCCCGGTCATCCGTATCCCCGAAGTATGGACTAAATCGCTCTCTAATAACTTGAAATTATTCGGCATTGAAAATAATGAACTGCCACTTGTCAGTTTCAGTCTTCGTATCAAGGGGGGGATGATGCATGAAGACCCTGCCAAAACCGGCGTGGCCAATCTGATGGCCGAACTGATGATGGAGGGAACCCAAAACAAAACACCCGAAGCCCTTCAGGACGCCATCGGTCAGCTTGGGGCTTCCATCAACGTCTCATCAGGCTCTGAGTTTATCAGTCTTTCCGGCAACTGCCTTGCCCGTAACTTCGATGAGGTCATGGCGCTGGTCACCGAAATTCTGCTCCAGCCCCGCTGGGATGAAAAAGAGTTCGAGCGCATCAAAACGGCCAACTTCAACCGCATCAAGCAGCAAGCGGGCCAACCCAATGCCATCTCAGGTGCGGTATTCAACAAACTGATGTACGGCCAGCGTAATATTCTCGCCCAATCTCCTATAGGAACCCTGGAAAGCCTGGAGCGAATAGGCATTGCAGACTTAAAATCGTACTACGAACGCTTTGTCAGCCCCAATGTGTCCGCGTTCCATGTGGTAGGAGCTGTCACTCCTGCACAAGTTTCTGCTGCATTGAAGGGTGTTCAGTCTGGTTGGGCCGATAAAAAGGTGGCTATCCCCGTCTTAGAGGGTGCCAAACCTGTAAACAAACCCGTAATTTATTTTGTGGACATTCCCGGATCTAAGCAGTCTGTCATCCGCCTGGGTGCTCCTTTGGTAGCCGGTAATCATCCCGACTTCTTCGGGGCCTCTATCATCAATGATCGCCTCGGTGCAGGTACTTCCGGCCGATTGTTTCAGCGTCTGCGCGAAGAACGCGGCTATACCTATGGGGCTAACTCGGCTATGCCGCGTCGTATCAACCAAGGGTTCTTTACGGCATTTTCCAGCGTGCGTTCCAACGTAACCAAAGAATCTGTGGAACTTTTCCGGGAAATCCTGGCCGGATATAAGGAAGACTACAAGCAGGAAGACCTCGATATTACCCGCACGGCTCAGTTGCGCAGCAATGCACTTGCTTTTGAAACCCTCGGGGATAAAATGAACATCCTTCTTTCTATGAGTACCTTCGACCTTCCGGCGGATTTTATCAAAAAGGAAGAACAGCAGTTGCTCTCCATGACCCTCGACCAGGCTAAAGGCCTGATCGGTAAATATCTCGACCCGGAGAAAATGTTCTATCTCGTGGTGGGAGACGCCGCTACCCAGGCATTGCTACTCAAAAGCCTTGGGTTTGCGGATGTCATCATGCTGGATAAAGACGGAAATGTGGTAAACAACTGATGCTTTGACGGATGAGCAAGGAGGGGCACCTGATTTTCAAAATCATAAGTCATGAATATTAAGTCGTTCCATGTGGTTAGCAGCATTCAGAGGAAATGCCTGAAGTACCTCGTTATCGGGGTCGCTATGCTACACTTTGCATGCAACTCCCTGCTCTTCGCCCAACATGAATCCACCCACCAGGCGGAATGGAGACACTATCAGTCTATCGGATGGAGTGCTGAAGATTGGCAGAACTGGAATGCCTCGCTCAGATTGCCGGCCCCTATTAAAAACGATGAAAATTGCGAACTTCAAAAACGCGTCTTCGGATGGCATCCCTATTGGAGTAATGGGTTGGAAACCCAATATGACTGGAGCCTGCTCAGCGATCTTTCCTACTTCGCCTACGAGGTGAACCCCAATACCGGCAATGCCAATAATACCTACAACTGGGCTACCGCGCCTGTGGTGACCCAGGCGCTTGCCAATGGAGTAAGGGTACACCTCTGTGTGACCCTGTTCAGCAACCACGCCACTTTTTTTGGTAATGCCAATGCTCGTCAGACGCTCATCACCAACCTGATTAATCTTGTCCAACAACGCGGCGCCCATGGCGTAAATATTGACTTCGAAGCTGTGCCAGCCACACAAAGCGGTAATCTTACTGCTTTTATCATTGACCTTAGCACACAGCTAAAAACAGCTATTCCGGGGGCTGAACTGTCCATGGCGCTTCCTGCAGTAGATTGGAGTAACGTGTTCAATGTATCGGCCATGGGCCCTCATGTGGATTTATTCATCATTATGGGCTACGACTATTATTGGAGTGGAAGTACCCAGGCCGGGCCTACGGATCCCTTGTATAGCTTTACCGCAAGTTACAATTACAACCACTCACGGTCTGTCACATTTTATCAAAATGTAGGGGTGCCCTCCCAAAAATTGCTGCTCGGATTGCCCTATTATGGCCGCGAATGGGAAACCTCCAGCGGTCAGGCACCCTCAGGCACCACCGGAAACTTTCACTCTTCTCGCACCTACAAAGCAGTGCGCGATAACAGTACGACCTATAACAACCGTAATTATCACTATCAGAGTGCTTCCAATTATTTTGTGTATCCTTCCGGAAACCTCTGGCGGCAGTGCTTCATTAATTCCGAACACACGCTGGAAAGAAGATACCAGTTTGCCATGCGACGCGGACTGGCCGGAATTGGCATTTGGGCACTCGGATACGATGCCGGCTATTCGGAACTGTGGGATTTGCTGCGCCGGAATTTCACTGACTGCGCCAGCCAGGTTTGTGCAGATACCCTGTTTGACGGCGGCGGCCCTGGTGGAAATTACTACAACAACGAACAATATACTTATACCATTGCTCCCCAGGGAGCTGCTCGCATCATACTGACTTTTTTCACTTTCCAGCTTGAAAACGGCTTTGATACCCTCTGGATTTACAATGGGTCTTCTGTATCTGCACCATTGATTGGCGCATACACAGGGGATAATTTTCCGGGAACCATCGAATCCACCGGGCCAACACTCACCTTTCGCTTCAAATCAGATGCCGGGGTAACCGCTCCCGGATGGGTGGCCACTTATCAGTGTATTCCGGTCAGTACACAGGAGCCGGATGTCGAAGATGCCCCGCGGCCTTTGATTTTCCCAAATCCCAACGAGGGTGATTTTACCGTACAACTTGATCTCGCAAGTCGCCAAAATGTTCGTTTCGATTTACTGGATCCGCTTGGCCGGCAAATCTGGAGCCGTCAGGCGAATCTGGATTCAGGACGACATGATGTTCCGCTGCATATTCCTGCACACCTTCCCGCACAGGGAATGGCATTTTTGCGTATTCGGGTTGGTGCAAGTGTGTGGACGGAGCGCGTCGTCTATCGTTTTAATCGTTGAAAAGGCAATTTGTTTTGCCTAATTTCCTGCTATGTCTTTTAAAGTTATTGCATTTGATGCAGATGACACCCTTTGGGTGAACGAACCTAACTATCAGGAGGCTGAACAAAAATTTTGTGCGTTATTGGAGGATTTTATGCCCGCGCATTCCATCTCCCGCGAACTGTTGCAAACCGAAATAGAAAATCTTCCTCTGTATGGTTACGGGGTGAAGAGTTTCATGCTCTCCATGATTGAGACCGCCATCCGTATTACCGGAAAAACCGTCAGCTTAGAGGTAATAGAGCAGGTAGTCCAGTTTGGGCGGGAAGTGCTTGAAAAGCCCGTTGAGCTTCTCGAAGGCGTAGAAGAAACCCTTCATGCGCTCCACGGCCACTATCGCCTGGTTCTTGCTACAAAGGGAGACCTGCTCGATCAGGAGAGAAAACTCCAAAAGTCAGGCTTGGAGCAGTTTTTTCACCACATCGAGATTATGTCTGAGAAGAAGGAAAATGATTACCGCAAACTCATCAGACACCTCGACATTCACCCTCATGAGTTTCTGATGATAGGCAATTCCCTGAAATCCGATGTCTTACCTGTACTGGAACTGGGTGGTCATGGAATTCATGTGCCCTACCACATCACCTGGGCACATGAAAAACTGGATATTCAACTGGATAATCCCCGGTTCCGCCAAGTGGCGCATATCAGGGAAATATTGCCATTTTTGCAACCATGAAAACATGGTTAGATATAGCATCCTGGCCCAGAAAGGCGCATTTTCAGTTCTTCAAAGATTTTGAAGAGCCTTTCTTTGGCATCTGTACCCAGCTTCCGTGCACCAAGGCCTATGAGCGGTCAAAAAAAGAAGGTCATTCCTTTTTCTTATCCTATTTACACAAAACCCTTGTAGCCGTCAATGCAGAGGAAGCGTTCCGATACCGTATAGAAGAGGACGCCGTAGCCGTATTTGATAAAATTCATGTTTCACCAACCATCGGCCGTCCGGATGGCACTTTCGGCTTCTCTTACATGGAGTATTATCCGAACTTCGCGGAGTTTGAAACGCATGCAAAAAAGGAAATGGCCAGGGTGCAGGCAAGTAGCGGACTGGAGCTGGGTGACCACAGGCTCGACGTCATCCATTTTTCTTCTATTCCCTGGATTCATTTCTCCGGATTATCCCATGCAAGAAGATTTTCTATCGGGGATTCTATCCCGAAAGTTACCTTTGGAAAAATGTTGGAACAAAACGGGCAGTTCACCATCCCAATTTCCGTTCACGCGCATCACGCCCTGATGGATGCCCGCCATGTAGGGATGTTTTTCGAACATATAGAAGCGTTGTTGATGGCCTGAGTTACGCGATTTTCCTCATCCTGGATATACCTAAACTATGAAAATGCGTTTTATTTACTGGATTAGCTTTCTTTCCGTCCTTATGAGTTGCCAATCTGAAACATCTATGCAGAACAAGGGTTCCTCGGAATCAGCTCCTGAATACGCACTTGTTATTCACGGAGGGGCGGGTACTATTCGTCGGGAGAGCATGAGCCCGGAAAAAGAAGCCGCCTATATTGCTGCATTGAACGGTGCGCTTGACGTCGGTGAACAAATTCTAAAATCCGGGGGTACCGCCATGGATGCAGTGGAAGCTGTGGTGGTATTTTTAGAGGATATGCCCCTTTTTAATGCCGGAAAAGGAGCTGTTTTTACCCATGAAGGCCGCAATGAGTTGGACGCTGCATTTATGAATGGCGCTACGCTCGAAGCCGGCGCTGTAGCGGGTGTTACCATTGTTAAAAATCCCATTCGGCTGGCAAGAGCGGTCATGGATCACTCTGCGCATGTCATGATGGCAGGGGATGGTGCTGAAGAATTTGCCATCGCCCAAGGGCTGGATACGGTTGCACCGGATTATTTTTTTACCCAGGAGCGGTGGAATGCCCTGGAGCGCGCCAAAGCCGAGGAAAATAAATCCTCAGGCGTATTATTTCCGCCCTCACAGGACAACAAGTTTGGTACGGTCGGATGTGTGGCACTGGATAAAAACGGAAACATCGCAGCAGGCACCTCCACCGGTGGAATGACCAATAAACGCTACAGCCGAATTGGAGATTCGCCCATCATCGGCGCAGGCACTTATGCTGAAAATGCCAGCTGCGGGATATCTGCTACCGGACATGGGGAGTTTTTTATTCGTTATACAGTGGCTCACGATGTGGCCGCACTCATTAAGTATAAAGGCCTTACCCTTGGTGACGCTGCAGATTTGGTGGTTCATGAAAAGTTGAAATCTGCTGGTGGTGAGGGAGGTCTTATTGCACTCGATAAGAAGGGCAACATTGCCATGCCATTCAACTCGGAAGGTATGTACAGAGGTTATGCCAAGCCGGGCGAGCGCTTTACCGGAATTTACAAAGATTGATTTATGTTACTTACCATAAATACCCAAAATCCAGATTCACGCAAGATTACTCAGGTGGTGAGTATTCTGAAAGCGGACGGTGTGATTATCTATCCTACGGATACCGTATATGCCATAGGCTGTGATATTATGTCTAAGGAAGCCGTGGAGCGTGTTTGCCGTCTGAGAAAGCTCGATCCCGGCAAGGCAATGCTGACCATGATGTGCAAGGATATCAGTCAGGTGGCAGAGTATGCCGCCCAAATTGATACACCGATATTTAAAATCCTTCGTCGCAATCTTCCCGGGCCATTTACCTTTGTGCTTCCTACCGGGCATAAAACCCCAAAGATCTTTGTGAACCGAAAAAAAACGATTGGAATACGCATTCCCGATAATCCCATCATTATGGCCTTGCTTGAAGAGCTGGGCCGACCTATACTTACGACTTCACTGAAGACAGAAGACGATATCCTGGAATATTACACTGATCCGGATTTACTGGAAGAGGAGTTTCATAAACTGGTTGACATGGTGATTGATGGCGGCCCTGGGGGAATCATTCCCTCCACCTTGGTGGATTGTACGGGGCCGGAACCGGAAATCATCCGTCAAGGTGCCGGGGAATTGATTTTCTGAACTCCACGCGCTGAAACCCGCCGCACGGCATTAACTTTGCGGCTTATTGATGAATATGCACGATCTCCCCAAGGCTAGAAAAACTTTTTTCTTCACCGATATGGAAGGCTCCACCAGGATTGCACAGCGCTTGGGTGCCGCCTATGCCACGGTGCTGGAGCGCTATCGTGCCATTATCAGAGCCGCAGTAGGGCATCACAGAGGCAAGGAGATTGATACGGCAGGGGACGGATTTTTCGCCGTCTTTGATGCTCCCGCAGAAGCCGTAGCCGTGGCCGTGGCTGTACAGCGAGCTTTTGTGGTGGAGAGTATATCCGGCGCAATTTCCTATAAAGTTCGCATAGGTATTCATAGTGGCGAGGCTATTTTGGGGCCTACAGGAGGTTATATTGGAATTGAAGTACACCGTGCTTCCCGGGTTTGCAACGCAGCACATGGGGGCCAGGTTCTGCTCTCCGATGCCACCGCCCGCGCCGTAGCTGCCCAACTTCCCGAAGGTGTCCGCCTGCAGGAGGTCGGAGCGTTCTGGCTTAAAGATTTCGACCGCCCCGAAACACTACACCAACTTTTCATCTCCGGAGTGCCTTCAGACTTTCCCCCTCCACGAACCTCTCTTCAAACCCATACCATCGCGGTACTACCTTTTCAAAATCTCGGGGGAGACCCCAAATGGGATAACTTTTGCGACGGAATGGCCGAGGAAATAATTGTAGCACTCGGCAAAGTTCAAGGGCTGCAGGTAATCTCCCGTTCTTCCGTATTTGCACTTAAAAATCGCCAGGATCTCGACTTTCTGGAAACAGGACGAAAGCTACGTGCCTCCGCTCTGCTCACCGGGGCTGTTCGCTTCTCCGGACGTCGGCTTCGCATTACTGCTGAACTGGCAGACGTAGAGTCCGGAATTAATCTCTGGTCGGGCCGCTATGACAAATTTGTGGAAGACGTTTTTTCTGTACAGGATGAAATCGCCTCCAATATTGCTTCTGCCCTGCGGGTCAAGCTGGTGTCCCGGCAAGTACGCGACATCAGCAGCACACAAACCAGCAACATCAATGCTTATGACTATTATCTGCGTGGCCGCCGATTTTACGGGCAGTTCAGTCGCCAAGGGGTTGAATTTGCCGCACAAATGTTTCGGAAAGCCATTGAGGAGGACGAATCCTATGCCCTGGCTTATTGCGGCCTGGCGGATTGCTTTTCCTACCTCTTCCTTTATGTGGATGATAGCGAAAAACACCTCGTCGCAGCTCATGACCTTAGCATGAAGGCGCTCGAAATTGATCCACTCCTCGCCAAGGCCCATGTTTCCCGAGGTATTGCACTTTCGCTCAATAAACAGTACGAGGCTTCCGAAGCCTCTTTTGAACGTGCTATCGAATTGGACCCTCGTCTCTATGAAGCCTGGTATTGGTACGGAAGAGTTTGTTTTACCATGGGTAAACTGGAAAAGGCTGCCCGACTTTTTGAAAAAGCCCATACGCTCTTGCCGGGAGATTTTCAAGCCATCCTGCTGGCCGCTCAGGTTTATGCCGACCTGGGTCTTGAACCCCGTGCGCTCGAAGCAAGGACTTTGGGCGTGGACATAGCCGAACAAGCGCTCAGTATCAATCCTGCAGATACCCGTGCCTTGTATTTTGGAGCCAACGGGCTTGCTGCACTAAAAGAAGAAGAAAAGGCTATGCAATGGCTAAGAAGAGCACTCGCCATGGATCCCAACGATGCTATGCTACAGTATAATGCCGCCTGTGTGTATGCCCTGCTCGGCATGCCCGAAGAGGCCCTCAATTGCCTGGAACATTCTATTTCCCTCGGAATCAGCCAAAAGGGATGGTTTGACCACGACAGCAACCTCGACGCACTTCGCGGAGATCCTAAATTCGATGCGCTTCGTGCTCAGTTGCAATAGCATTTCGCCGGGTTCATCTCCTTATCCGTTGAGCTCCGCCAGCCTTTATTCCGAAAAAAAATGGGTGCGTACAAGCAGCATAAGTTGCTGCGCTGTTTCCGGCTGTGCAGCTAATCCCAACCATTGTGCGGCCTGCGCAAAAAGGGGCATGGGACTGCGTCCGGAGCTACGCCAGGATGCCAAAGCCAATGCACCGGAGGATTTCGAGAGCTTTTCTCCGGTATCATCGGTAATCAAAGGATGATGCAAAAAATCAACCTCCTGAAAGGATACCGCCGACAACTGCTCTGCCAGCCATATTTGTGCCGCCGTGGAGTTCAGTAAATCTTCTCCTCTGACAATCAGATTGATATTCCAGTGAATGTCATCACACAGGGAGGCAATTTGATAGGCCGGCGTGCCATCTTTTTGCCGCAATACGAAATCCCCCATGCCGGATTTCAAATTCACTGAATAGGGTGCCGATTCTCGCCAGGGTTTTAATTCCACTATACAGGGGTCAGGTAGCCGCACGCGCCAGGCAGTGGAAGGCAAAGACAGGCTGAGTTGCCTGTTTCTGCAATTGCCGGGGCAGTGACCATCCATTCCCTGCAGCCGTATAGATTTTCTCGAGCAATCACAAGCAAATATCAACCCAGATGATACGAGCTGTTGAATAGCGGCTTCGTAGGCTTCCACGCGCTGAGTTTGCGAGAAATGCGCCAAAAAATCATCAGGGGTGGCCGGGCCCTCATCCCAATCGAGCCCCAGCCAGTCTAAGGTTAAAAAAATATCTTCCAAAAAATCGTGCCGGAACCTTGCCCGGTCGAGGTCGTCAATCCGGAGCAATACACTACCCTTCGCTGCGCGGGCCAAGGCCCAGGTTAGTGCAAATGAAGCTCCGTTGCCAGGATGGAGGTATCCGCTAGGTGTCGGAGCCAGCCGGGTGCGAACAGGCATGGTACGAGCCTTTAGTTCATGGTGAGATTTCGGAATACATCCTCCAGCTTGGTTTCAAAAGGAATCAGTTCTGTAGCAATCCATTTTTGGCGGACACACAGCTCAAATACTTCTCTGGCAGAATGACTATCGGGCAGGCTTTCCAATTCAAATCTGCCTGTTTCTGCGTCCAGGATACCTACTGTTTCTACACCGGGCAGGGTTTGTAGTGCTTCCTGTATCCTGGTAGCGGGAGCGCCTTCAATTCGGGTATGGAGCACCTGCTTGCCCTGCGCCTGCTTGCGAAGCATTTCGGCTGTACCATCTGCGGCAATAACACCTTTATTGATAATAAGAATGCGATCGCAGGTAGCTTCAACTTCCGGGAGGATATGGGTGCTGAGGATTACGGTTTTTTCTTTTCCCAGATCGCGGATGAGTTGCCGGATTTCGACAATTTGGTTGGGGTCGAGTCCGGTAGTTGGTTCATCGAGGATAAGAATGGCGGGATCGTGGATCATGGCCTGTGCAAGCCCTACGCGCTGGCGATAACCCTTGGACAACTCCCCGATGCGCTTGTGTTTTTCCACATTGAGGCCGCACAAACGAACCATTTCCCTGACTCGCCCGGGAATTTCCGCTTCTTTTGTTCCATGGAGGGCGGCGCAATAGGCGAGGTAGTCCATCACGGGCATATCCAGATAAAGCGGATTGTGCTCCGGTAGATATCCTATATGTCGTCGCATGTCGTGTTCGCGGATAGATTGCCCTCCGATGAGAATATTGCCTTCGTCTGGCGGCAAATAGCCGGTTATCATCTTCATGGTGGTCGTCTTTCCTGCGCCATTGGGCCCCAGAAAGCCGAGAATTTCCCCCGTTTTTACTTCAAAGGAGATATGATCTACGGCAATTTGGGTGCCATAATACTTGGTGAGATGGTCAATGCGAATATCCATGACGTTTGGTGTATGATGCTTTCAATATGCAAAATTAGCGAAGTGGCGCCATGTGTAAAAGATACTTGGCGCATTCCTATAAAAAGAAGGAGGGGTAGTGAGTAAACCTCGCCACCCCTCCCAGGATTATGAAAACACTTGTACTACTATTCTCTTATGGTCTAGAGAACAGAAACTCTCCGGTAGCACTGTCGAATACCAAAATCAGCCTTTCTCCGTCATTGACCATGAATACAGCGGTGCGGTCAGTACGGGTGCATGCGCCACGGAAGGTTGCATCCTGATAATTGGCCTCAATATACGTTTGAATGGCGGGGAGAAGATCTGCTTCTGCCACGCGGTTACAGCGCCCCGGGTTGCAATTTTCCAAAGGCGAAACTTCCTGGATGAAATTGCCGGCATTGTCGAATACCAGCACGAGAGGCCCTGAAATGAGTACCACAATGCGACTTGGGTTCATTCTGGCTATGCGAATAGTTTCATCGGGATAATTTTCGGCAATATAGTTCTGCACAGCTTCCGGCAAATTGGCCGGCCGCACCGGACGTCCAAAACCATTGATTCGGTCAAAACATGGTCCGTGAGGCCCATTGGGACCAAACCACCTGCCACCACGGCCACTTGGGTTGGGATCCCGAAATTCTACCATGTCGCCATTTTCGTGAAAGTACAACAAGGTCTCGTTGCCAAGCTCGATGCGATAGCCAAGCCCCGGCCCGTGGTAAAGATTCTCCATGTACGTGTCGAAGAACAATTCTTCCACAGTCTGACGAACCTCAACCGGAAGTTGCGCCGGTTCGATAGTTTGCAAATTTGCTGTGGAGAGCTGTTCAATCAATTGCTCGTCAGTAAGGTTTTGCTCCTTGTCGCAGCTTTGGAAAAGGAATCCTGCGGTGAGAGAGAGCAGCAAGCCCGCAAAAAGCACTTTTTTCATGTAAACTGAATTTTTATGACAAAATAATAAGGAATTCAAAACAATAGGTGTTCATATAAGAAGAAAGGTTGCCTGTGGGTTAGAAAATTTTTTGAACGCCGATTTGCAACCCCATAGCGTATTGCGAAACACTGAAAAATTCCCGGTTTACAGCTGGTTTGAGGCTATTCCGGTAGGTCGGCTCCATGCTGATTAGCCACCCTGCAACTGGGCGATACCATAGCGCCGCACCTAGTTGTAAATCCGGAATAATCTGTTCCAGAGGTTCCAGGCGAGGCTGTACTGTAACTGTTCTGGATCTTAATCCCCGTTCCATAATCTGCGCTGAAGCGGTAAATTCCTGCTTTTGGAGGATGTTCAACGCCAATCCGGCCTTTAAGCCTGCGGAAAAACGCCCGGAACTCAAAAAGTAATAAGCATTGACAGGAATGGAGATATATCTGAGGTTCAAATTAGTTTTCATCACCAGGTTAATGTTTTGCCCTGGAGGCACCTGCTGCTGATTGGGGCGGCGCAGGCCCACTTCCACGGTGGCGTCTCCATAGGCTGAAGGTACGGAAAGTGCATAATTACTTTCAAAACTATCATTCCCTGCCGGGTTCTCCCTGCCGGGATCAAAAGGGACTCTTAATTGGTGCATGGATTGCAGCCCCACATTGTACAAACCCAAACCTCCACTAATTGCAAAACGGGAAGATGCACGCCAACCTATTTTAATACCCATTTCCGAGGCAAAAGCTGCGGATTCATTTTCCCGCAGAAATGGGGGCAAAATATTCAAAGGCCGGTTTGATTGAATGGTGCGATAGCTGAGATTTTGAGTCAGCACAAGTCCTGCAAAAACACGACTGCCCGAGGCTGCCCTACGTGTGGAACCTAAAGACATGGAAAATTCTGCAGGAATGCCCTCCCTGATGCCAAAATTCAACGGCAAGGGTGCCACCACGGAATAACTGACAGGTTCGCCCAGCTTTACCGCAGGAACTATCGGGGATAATTCGCGCCCGGAAGTGTTGTCTTGTGTCGAAGCATTATTTGCGGTTTCCAAATGAGTGTCCTGTAGGGCTGCAATCGTTGCAGGGGTCATCGCCTGCAACTCCGGTGTTGCACCATTCCCTCCTGCCTCCAATCCTCCCGAACCTGTCGTAGCGCCACCGCCAACGGTTGCTTTTTGGAGCAGCCCGGAGACATTTATGTCGGAGTTTTGTACAGTAGTTGCCGGGGTAAGTCCACCGGT